>JAISQZ010000122.1 GCA_031273905.1 Oscillospiraceae bacterium
GTAGTCTGGCGGCAGGTTTTGCCTCCAGAAGAAACCCTCCGTTTTGACATTCACCCACCGCTGTGCTATAATAGCAGTCATTCCTGCGTTTTTGTACTTTCCCCTGAAAGGTGTGGTAACTATGACGGAGATGGAATACCGGGGCATTACAGCGAAAGGGTTTTTGCTGTTGGCGGAAAATCGCTTCCGCAATTCTCAAGCCTTTTATGAGGAACACAAGGCGCACCTAAAACAGTTGGCGGTGGAACCGATGCGGCAAATTGCCCAAGCGCTTTGCGGCGACATGGCGGCGCTGGACGACCGCATGGTGCTGCAGCCCTCCCGTATGGTTTCGCGCTTGCGGCGGGATACCCGCTTTACCAACGACAAAGCGCTCTATCGCTCCAACATGTGGTGCATGTTCCGCCATCCCAGGGATGAAACGGCTCCCAGCCCCTGCTTTTGGTTTGAGGTCGTTCCGGAGGAGGGCAATTGGTCCTGCGGCATCTTTGTGATGAACAATGCGCCGCGCTTCATGGCGTTTTTGCGCCAAAGGATCGGTGAGGAGAGGGTGGCGTTTCTGCATGCGGCGGAAGCGGCGCGGGCGCTTGGCGCACATCTGGAAATTGACGCTTTCAAAAAGGAGCGTGTGCCGGAGGCTGACCCGCAGCTCAAACCCTTCCTCAACGCCAAAAGCTTTCACTTCATGTTTTCGTCCAATGATCTTTCCGTGCTGGGGGATGCGCGGATCATTGCCCTGCTGCGTGCGCAGTATCAGGCCTATGCGCCGCTTTACCGGCTGCTGCTGGATTGGACGCAGGCGTTTTCGGCGGGGGAGCTGAATGAATAAAGCATGGCTTGTCCACAAAAGATATTTATTTTTTTCGCATAATTCCTCAGATTAGGACAAAAACTGAGGGAGACAATCCGTATAATAAGAGCATCCTTCGTCAGGAGGGTGCTTCTTTTGTCTGACGTCATTTATCTGGATATCCTCATTGCGATCAATATTTTCGTCACCTATCTGCTTCTGGCGGCAAGCGCGTTTTTTTCCGCTGTACATACCAAGCGCTGGAGGCTGCTGCTTTCCTCGCTGTTTGGAGGCGCGACCGCGCTGCTGATCTTCCTGCCGGAAGCCCCTTGGTGGCTGCTGCTGACCGAAAAGCTGCTGTGTGCGCTGGCAATTGTGTGGCTGGGCTTTGGCTTTGGCGAACGCAGGCGCTTTTTGCGGTGCTTTTCCGCCTTTTTCGCGGTGAGCTTTGCTTTTGCGGGGATCATGCTCGCGCTTTGGCTGACGCTGAAGCCCGGCGGTATGCTCTACCATAACGGCACGCTTTATTTCGACGTCAACCTCATCACCTTCGTTCTGTTCGCCTGCGCCTGTTATGCCGCAGTGCGGGGTTTGGTTGCGCTGCTGCGCCGCCGTCATCCCGGCGCGAACGCCTGCCAAGCGACGGTGCAAATCCTTGGGCGCAGCATTACGCTGCCCGCCTTTTACGATTCCGGGAACAAGCTGACAGATGGCTTCACCGGCGCACCGGTGGTGGTGGCGGAATACCGGGCGCTTTGCGGTTTTTTGCCGGAAGAACTGCGCCCGTTTTTTCGCGGCGAAGGCGGTATGGGACAGATTCCGCCGGAAGATCCCTGGCGCAGCCGCCTGCGGGAGATCCCTTTCCACGCCCTGGGGCGCGAAGGGCTGCTGCCCGCCTTTCGCAGTGACCGGGTGACGGTCAAAACGAAAAATCAAGCCGTCCCAACGCCGCAGGCCATCGTCGCGGTGACGGCGGACGCGCTTTCGGACGGCAGTTATGCTTTGCTGCTGCAAGCCTCCATGCTGGAGCATCACACAAAAGGGGGAGCATCTGAATGAAAAGACTGAGGGAACTTGTTTGGCGGCTGCTCAATCGCCTGCGCCGCGGGAAGCCGGGGGATATTTTTTATATCAACGGCTCGCAGACGCTGCCCTATCCGTTGAGCAAAGAGGAGGAAGCCAGGGCAATGGAGCGGCTGCGCGGCGGGGATCACAGTGTGCGCGAGCTGCTCATTACGCGCAATTTGCGCCTGGTGGTCTATATCGCAAAAAAGTTTGAGAGCAGCGGTGTCGGCGTGGAGGATTTAATTTCCATCGGAACAATCGGGCTAATCAAAGCGGTGAACACCTTTTGCCCGGAAAAAAACATCAAGCTTGCCACTTATGCCTCCCGCTGCATCGAAAACGAGATTCTTATGCACCTGCGCAAGATTACACCCACGCGTGGCGACGTTTCCATTGATGAGCCGCTCAATATTGACTGGGACGGCAATGAGCTGCTGCTTTCGGATATCCTTGGCAGTGAGATTGACGCGGTGAACATCGGTATTGAGGAGGAGGAGGAGCGCAACCTACTATTGCGCTGCGTCAACTCGCTGGAAGAGCGCGAGCGCATGATTATGGTGATGCGTTTCGGCATCGGCGGGCGGCGCGAGCACACGCAAAAGGAGGTGGCGGATCTGCTGGGTATATCGCAGAGCTACATTTCGCGCCTGGAAAAAAAGATCATTGAACGGCTTAAGCGGGAAATGGAAAACGCCGGATAGCAAGCATCTGTATTCACAAACCGCAACGCCGACTTTGCGGGGATTTTTTGCGGACAAAGGGAGGGCATCCGGCGCTCCCTCATTCCCCGCAAAACGCCTTAAGTCTTGCCCCTGCGCCACGCGCATTCGCCCTGATCTCGGGCATATGCGCCGTCAGGTGTTCACGCAGCTCCGGCAAGCGTGCCAGAAAGACCTCCGCGCTGCCGCAAAGCCCCTTGACCGTCATATCCTGAGCGGAAAGCACCAGCCCCTGCGCCGTGCCGAACAAATCCGTTGCAATCGCGCCCGCCTTGCCCGAATAGCCCAGCGCAAGCACCGGCACACCGGTGGAATAAGCCGCGATGCAGGCATGTGTCCGCGCGGCTATGAGCGCTTTGCATTGCGAGATCGCGAATTTCAGTTGTGAAGCGCTCCAAGGCGCACCCGCGAAAGCAAGGGGAATCACCCGGGGTTCATTGCGGAACTCATCCAGCAAGGGCTGCATTGTTTTGCGGTCGTCCTGGTACGTGCGCATCACATGCGGAATCAGCGCAACGATGGCATCCTGGTCACGCAGAAGCAACCGCACAAGCGCGTAGAGGGCCTCCATGCGTTCCCCCGCCGCATCCGGCAGAAGGAATGAACTCAAATTCAACCCAATCGTTTTGCCCGGTATAAAGCCCTCCGGCAAAGGCGTTTCCTGTGCTTCCAACAAAAAGGCCGGATCCGGATGCAAAAAGCTGCGTTCGCCCAAGCCGATCCCTTGCAGCAGTGCCAGCGTCCGGCTTTCCCGCGCGAGAATCATGGAATAGCGCCTGAGATCCGCGTGCTTTTGCGGGGTCAGCGCGTCTTCGTCAATGGAACAGCCCCAAAGCACGGCGGGCTTGCCGCGCTTCACCAAGCCCCGGTTGAGCGCGGCAATCTCGCTCACATCGCCATAGCAATAGCAATCCCCGCCAACGGAAAGAAACAGGTCGTGGTCAAAAAAATCGGAACGGGCAAAGAGCCTGCCAAAAAAGAATTCATCCGCTTTTTTCTGGCTTTCGTGCCGATAGAGGAACAATTTTGCCCGGGCAAGCGAAATCTTGCCGATGGGTGGCGCCGTTTTTGGGAAAAGCGGTTTTATGGTCACATACCCCGGCAGCCGCATGGACTGATCCTCTTCCGGGTTTGTGGTATATAACGAAACGGCAGCGCCGCGAAAGGCTTCCTCCAGCAGGGGCAGCGTGCTTTGCACAATCGCTTCACTGCCGCGGTTGAGGCCGCCCTGATGAAAATACAGCGCAATACGCATGAAAAGAACCCTCCAAGCTTCATCTTTTCTCACTTCCCTAACAGTTTACCATGCCTGGACAAAATTTGCAAGAAGGATTGCTTTCTTTTCCGCGTTATGCTATACTTTCGAAAAACGCAAGCAAAAAAGCCGCGAAAGGGGAACCGTATGTCTGTGCATTACGAAGCGAATTGGGCGTCTATCAATTCCCGGCCGATTCCCACTTGGTTTGAGGATGCCAAATTCGGCATTTTTATCCACTGGGGTCTGTATTCCGTGCCTGCTTTCACCCTTAAAAACTGGTTTGCGGAATGGTACCAGCCGCAGATACAGGAACAGCAAAAAGAAGAGGTTCTCGCGTTCCACAACCGTGTGTACGGCGAAAAGTTCCGTTACCAGGATTTTGTGCCGTTTTTCCGCGCGGAGCTGTTCGACGCCGCCGCGTGGATTCGGCTCTTTGAACGCGCGGGCGCAAGATATATGAACTTGGTTTCAAAGCACCATGACGGCTTTTGCATGTATCCCACGCAATATGCTTGGAATTGGAACAGCTTCGATGTGGGACCGCACCGCGATTTTTGCGCGGAGCTGCGCGAGGCCTGCGAGGGCAGCCAGGTGCGTTTTGGGGTTTATCATTCCCTGATGGAGTGGTATCATCCGTTGTTCTTGCAGGCGCCGGAACGCTTCGCCTTGGAGCATCTGCACCCAATGATGAAGGAGCTCATTGAACGCTATGAACCGCACACACTCTTCACCGACGGCGAATGGGATCTTACGAGCGACGTGTGGCACGCGCCGGAATTTTTGCAGTGGCTTTACAATGAATCTGCCGTCCGCGATGTGATTGTCCCGAACGACCGCTGGGGCAAGGAAACCCGCAAGCTGATGCTCGGCGGGAATGTGACGACGGAATACGGCTCCATCGGTCTGCATGAGGAGGGCGAAATCCGAAAGCCCTTTGAGGAATGCCGGGGCATCGGCGGATCCTTCGGATACAACCGCGCCGAAACAACGGAGGATTATCAATCCGCCCGGGCGCTTGTCGAATTGCTGGTGGATCTGGTTTCGAAGGGCGGCAACCTCCTGCTCAACGTCGGTCCTGCGGCGGATGGTACCATCCCGGTTATTATGGAGGAGCGCCTGTTGCAAATCGGCGATTGGCTGCGCGTCAACGGCGAGGGTATTTATGGCAGCCGCGCGGGGCAAAAAAGCACACAGCCCGGCGTTTGGTATACCCAAAAGGCGGGGCTGCGCTATGCCTTCCTGCAAAAATTTCCGTTCGGCAGTGTGACGCTGGAGGATGTGCCCTACGACCCCTCCTGCAAGCCCACTCTGCTTGGCTGGAAGGGCGAAGGCAATCCTGTGGCTGCCTTTGACTGCGATGGAAAGCTTGGGCTGCGTTTTGCGCCCTTCCCGCCGGAGCAACTGGATTCCAAGTGGGTTTACACGATAAAGCTGTAAATTGCTGTGCACATACGGGAGGTCGTCATTTATTCTGTGCAGCGAAATCGCATAAAAACCGTTCCAATGCCCCCTGCCAATCCGGCAAGGGGGCATAGCCTGTCGCAAGCAGGCTACGCGGCGAAAGGCGGGAATTCTTTGGACGCCGCGCCGCCTGCGGGTATTCGCTTGACGGAACCGGAATGACCTGCGTGGGCAGCTCAGTCTGGCGAAAAATCTCCTGTGCAAAGCCCGCCCAAGAACATTCGCCGCCGTTGGATGCGTGATAAATCCCCGGTTGCGGTTGTTCCAGCATATCGCAGAGCAGCCGGGCAAGATCCACTGTGTAAGTCGGCGCACCGATTTGATCGTTTACCACGCGCAGCGTTTCGCGCTCGCGCCCCAAGCGCAGCATTGTCTTCACAAAATTGCCACCGTTTGCGCCAAAGACCCAGGAGGTGCGCACGATCATGTGCCGGGGGCAAAGCGAGGCGGCACGCTCGCCCGCCAGTTTTGTCTTGCCATAAACGCTCAGCGGCGCGGGGGTATCCTCTGCCTCCCAAGGACGGCAGCCGCTGCCGTTGAAGACATAATCCGTGCTGATATAAAGCAAAAGCGCACCCGTTTGGTCGCAATACCGCGCCAAGCTGTGCGTTGCGTCTTTGTTGATTGCCATGGCAAGCGCCGATTCTTCCTCCGCCTTATCCACGGCGGTATAGGCGGCGCAGTGCAAAATGGCTTCCGGCTGCGTTTTTTGCAGCGCTTCCGCTACCGCCGCAGCGTCGGTCAAATCGAAATCCTCGCGGTCAACGCCGGTGCAGTCAAAGCCCCGCCGCCGTGCTTCCCGCAAGGCGTCAAAGCCCAACTGCCCTGCGGCCCCGGTGATCAGCAAACGCATGGCGCAGCGCCCCTCCTTCTCTTTGCACACGCAGCGGACAGCGGTTTCGTTGCCCGCTGTGTTTTTTATTCTGTAAAATCGAAGCGCAGCCCCGCATCCTTCCACAGCGGTGCCGCCGCATCCTTCGGCGAAAGCACCGGATTCTCCACGCCCCAATGCACGCCGAACAGCGGATCGTCAAAGCGGATGCTGCGGTCATGCGCGGAAGAATAGAACCGGTCAACCTTATAGAAAACCTCCGTATTTTCCTCCAGCGTTACAAAGCCGTGCAGGCAACCGCGCGGGATCCAAAGCTGGCGCTTGTTTTGCTCCGAAAGCTCCGCCGCCGCCCAGCGCAGATAGGTCGGGGATCCGCTGCGCACATCCACCGCAACGTCCAGCACTGCGCCGCGCGTGCAGGTGAAAAGCTTGCCCTGCGCCACTGGCTCCGCTTGGCAATGCAAGCCGCGCAGAGTGCCCTTTTGTGCGGAATAGGAGCGGTTATCCTGCACAAACGGGGCGTTGATCCCCAGCTTTTGCAGATCGCGCAGCGAAAACAGCTCATAAAACCAGCCCCGGTCATCCCCATGCACCACAGGTTCCAGCAAAAAAACACCGCGCACATCCAGTTCACTTGCTTTCATACTCATCCGTCCAATTCCATCCTGAATTACATCAGATCATACTGACCCTCTTCCGGCGCCTCGTCCTCCCCGCCCCAGCGCGGACGCGGCTCGTGGGCGTTGCCATAGAGGATTTTGCCCTGCATAACACGCTTGAGATGCTTGCCGTATTCGCTCTTGCCGTATTTTTCGGCGGAAGCCTCAAGCTGTCCCTCCGAAATCCAGCGCATGTGGTAGGCAAT
>JAISQZ010000025.1 GCA_031273905.1 Oscillospiraceae bacterium
GGCGCTGTCCGGTGTCACCAGCGCCGCCTTGAGGCGATCCACCTGCTTTTGCTTGCTTTCGGCGGTGATGAAATTCCGCTTTTGCCCAAAACGCCGCTGCTGCGCAATGATCCCCTCCACGCGCCGGATCTCCGCCATCTGGTTTTCATACGCCCGGCGCAGCTGCTCCTCGTGTTCCTCCCGCTGGCGCATCGCCGCGGAATAACCGCCCTTCCAAAGGGTCAGCCTGCCGTGCTGAAGCTGCGCCGTGCGCGTTGCGGTCTGATCCAAAAACCAGCGGTCGTGAGAAATCAGGATGACCGCGCCGGGGTAATCCCGCAAAAAGCCCTCCAGCCAGCCCATCGCGCGTAGATCCAGATGGTTGGTCGGCTCATCCAGCAGCAGCAGCTGAGCGCCGGAAAGCAGCAAGCGCCCCAGGCGCAGCTTTGCCTGCTGGCCGCCGCTGAGCGCGGAAAAAGGCAGCCCGTGCTCAGCCTCGGCAAAGCCCAGCCCCAACAGCATCGAACGCGTGCGCCCACGGAAGGTCAGCCCGTCCCCGCGCACAAAGCGCTCCTGCAATTCGCTTTGCCGGCGCAGCAGCGCTTCGTCCGGTTTTTCCTGCCCTTGCAGTGCCGTGTGTACTTGCTCCAGCGCCTCCTCCAGCGCTATGAGCGGCGCAAAAACCTCCAGCGCGGCTTCATAGACCGTCTTGCGCAAAGCCGCGCCCTCCTCCGGGGCTTCGTCCTCCATTTGCGCGGCATAGCCCACGCGTGCGCCGTGCGCAAGGATTACACTGCCGCTTTCCGGTTCCAGCGCACCGACAATCAGCCGCAGCAGGGTGGTTTTGCCGCAACCGTTCGCGCCGATCAACGCAATGCGTTCCCCGGCATCCACCATGAGGTTCACGTCCGCGAACAGCGCACGGTTCTCAAAGCCCATTGAAAGATTTTGCAGGGTAAGAATTGGCATGGGAATTCACTTTCACTGATGGTATTTGCGTGATTTTGCCGCGGTCAGGGGATCGTTGTTGCACCGGCGGGCTGAATGTCACGCAGAAAGGAGCATGTAATATAGCATAAAATAAATCATGCGCGAAGCGACTCAAAGCGCACGGGGAAAAAACAGCTGCGCGAAGCGAATCAAGGCGCACGGGGGAAAGACAGCTGCGCGAAGCGACAAAACCCCTCCCCAGCATGATAGCATGGGAAGGGGCGGATTGTCAATTGTATTTACACAATCTTTGCGGGATTGATGCGCACACCGGGACCCATCGTGGTGGCAAGCACGCAGGAGCGGACATATTGCACCTTTGCGGCGGCGGGCTTTGCCTTGACGATGGCATCCAAGAGCACCGTGTAGTTTTCCTGGAGCTTTTCAACGCCAAAGGAGGCCTTGCCGATCGGGCAGTGGATGATGTTGGTTTTATCCAGGCGGTACTCGATTTTACCCGCCTTGGCTTCCGTGACCGCGCGGGCAACGTCCGGCGTGACGGTGCCTGCCTTGGGGCTTGGCATCAACCCGCGCGGACCTAGCACCTTACCCAAACGACCAACCAGGCCCATCATGTTGGGCGCCGCGATGGCAACGTCAAAATCCATAAAGCCCTCGCCCTGGATGCGGGCGACCAGATCCTCCGCACCGACGATTTCCGCGCCGGCAGCTTCCGCCGCCTTAGCGTCGTCACCCTTGGCAAACACCGCCACGCGCACCGAACGCCCTGTGCCGTTGGGCAGCACCACCGCGCCGCGCACCTGCTGATCCGCGTGGCGGGAATCCACGCCCAGACGCACATGCACTTCAACGGTTTCGTCGAACTTGGCGGTGGCGGTTTTGATAGCGGTTGCCAGCGCCTCATCGGGATCATAGAGCTTGCTGCGGTCAACGAGCTTTGCGGCTTCGTTATATTTTTTTCCGTGTTTCATAAGCGATCCACACCCCTTTCCGTTAGTCCGAAACCACAACGCCCATGCTCTTGGCCGTGCCCGCGATCATCTGCATCGCGGCTTCGGCGCTGGCGGCGTTGAGGTCAGGCATTTTCTGCTCCGCGATTTGGCGCAGCTGCGCGGTGCTGATGGTTGCAACCTTTGTTTTGTTCGGCACACCGGAGCCGCTTTCGATCCCGCAGGCTTTTTTGATCAGCACCGCAGCGGGCGGGGTCTTGGTGATGAAGGAAAAGGTACGGTCAGCATAGACTGTGATGACCACGGGGATGATCAAGCCGACGTCGTTTTTTGTGCGCTCGTTGAATTCCTTGGTGAACGCCATGATGTTCACGCCGTGCTGACCGAGCGCGGGGCCGACGGGCGGCGCGGGGGTTGCTTTGCCGGCAGGGATTTGCAGCTTAATTAAGCCGACGACTTTTTGTGCCATTGATCTTACCTCCAATTGTTATGTGGTGACTGGCGGGAACGGCGCAAAAGCGGTTCCCTCCCACGCCGGGACGCAATCCCGGCAAGTAAAAGGCTCCGAGGGTTGCCCCTGCAAGAATCCGTTACTTCAAAGCTGTGCTTAAGGAATCTTCACGAAATAAGCCTTACATCTCGCCTTGTCTTTTTGCCGCCATGCTTCGTTGCCAAACCTTGCAAGGCTCAACCGACCGGTTCCACCCAGTCCATGGCAAGTTCCGCGATGGTTTCCTTGCCGAACATGTCGATGGCGACCTGGACGGTGTTCTGTTCCTCATTGATGGATTTCACGCGTCCGCTGAAGCCCTCAAAATTGGGATGAATAATGTTGACCGGGTCGCCCACCTGGAAGCTGAATTCCACGCGGCGTTTTTCGACGCCCATCTCAATCACCTTGTCTTCGTCAAGGGGCATGGGGCGGTTGTCCGGGCCGACAAAGCCGGTGACGCCGCGGATGTTGCGCACAACAAACCAGGATTCGTCGCTGATGCTGGGCAGGTCGTCGCCCTGCGCTTCCACGGTAATCTTCACAAAGACATAGCCGGGGAAAAGCTTGCGCACAACCTCCTTGCGCTTGCCGCCCTCGCCGACCTCCACCACCGTTTCCGTGGGGATATTCACGGCAAGGATCTGATCCTGCATCCCGCGGTTTTCAACGATCTTTTCAATATTTGCGGCCACCTTGTTTTCGTAGCCGGAATAAGTATGGATCACATACCAACGTGCTTCGTGTTCCATCGGAACCCCTTTCGGCTTGACAGTTGCAGTCACGGCGAACGGTCAGCTTTTATTCTGCGGCGGCGGTGACCTGCGTGGTGGTGGGCGCTTCGGTTGTGCTGGAAGCGGCTTGCGTTGAAGGGACGCTTTCCGGCGCCGCTTCACTGCTGGCGGGAACGGTCGTGCCGACGGTTGTGCCCTGCGCAAGCGTCTTCAGACCGAGGACACCCTGCGTCAGACCGAAATCCACAATCCAGATCATCGCGCCGACGATCAGCACCGTGACCAGCACAATGCCGGTGTTGCGCATAACGGTTTTAAAATCCGGCCAAACAATCTTTCTGAGTTCGCCGCGAAAGTCCTTCCAGAACTTTGCGAATTTTTTGCCACCCTTGGAAAGGGAGGCAGCGGCGCTTTTCTTTTCTTTTGCGTCCTTGCTCTTGGTCTTTTCGGCCTGTTTGATCTTTGCTCTGGCTTCCTTCTCCTGCTCCTTCGCGGTGAAGTCCTGGGAATCTTGGGAGGAAGCTTTTTTGCCCTTGCTCATCCTGGATGCCCTCCTTACTTCGTTTCGCGGTGGACGGTGTGCTTTTTGCAGAAGCGGCAATATTTGCGCAGCTCCAAGCGCTCCGGCGTGTTTTTCTTATCCTTGAGCTTAATGTAGTTGCGCTGCTTGCATTCGGTGCAAGCGAGGGTGATTCTGACTCGCATAACGGCGCCTCCTCATTGGAATCGTTTCAGCCGGAAAGGTTTATTTCCCGGCGTTGCCTCCCTCATGGGGCAGAGAGCTTCCGCGCCAAAACGGGCACAAAAAAAGAACCCTCTGCTAGAGGTACGGATACTATACCACAAAGAGCGGTGGATTGTCAAGAAAATTTTTTTTGATGTGCCTAAAAAAGGCAAAGCTGTTGCAGGCACACAAAACGAGAAAGCCTTCAAATTTTCAGGCTTGAATCCCCTCTGATATTGTGCTATACTATTCTCCGTAAGCAAAGTCATATTTCACGCGCCCGTAGCTCAGCTGGATAGAGCGTCAGCCTCCTAAGCCGAAGGCCCCCAGTTCGAACCTGGGCGGGCGTGCCAGAACGCCGTAGAATCCCCCGGGATCCCCGAAAAGTCCGCAGACTTTTTGGGGCGGGAGTGATTTTGCGGCGTTTTTCCTTTTCGCAGGAGCTATACTACCCCCACATAAAAAGCTAGACATAATACAAAAGAAGGGTATAGTACTATAGGGTGATAAAAGCGGGAAAAAGATACGAAATCAGCGCGGAACAAGCGGCGTAAATCGCAGCCGTGCGCAAGGGAATTTGGTCTCACAGATATTTTTCAATCTGCCACAGCAGATAGAGCGGAATGTGCCGCACCTCGCCGATAGCGACATTGTTCATAGAGGTCTTGACGGACACGGTGGGCGTGTACTTCTTACGATATTCGGCCAGTGACTTCGCTTTGTCGTTCCGTTCGGACTTAACCTCGACTGGGATGGTGTCCGCGCCGTGCTGCACGATGAAATCCACTTCCGCAATATTGCCGGATTTCCAGTAAAATGGTGTCGTGTCATGCCGCTGCATCCACTCCTCAAGAAAGTAGTTCTCGGTCATCGCGCCCTTGAATTCACGGTATTCACCGGTCTTTTCAAGAATCGCCCCGGCCGGCAGTCCCGCCATCTTGCGCAGAAGCCCGATGTCTGACAGATAGAGCTTGAAATAGGACTCGTCAGCATAGGCGGACAGCGGCAGAAAGGGCTTTTCGATTTTTCAATTTACTGACAGCGCAATTAGTGGTTAACATTAAAAAAACTGTTTACAAAAACCAAAACATGTTTTAGACTGGGCATATAGAGGACGCTGTTTTTCCTTTTTTCGCGGCGTCGGCGGCGGTGTAAAAAATTTTTTAAAAAAACCGAACAAATGTATTGACAAATCGAATATTTGTGCTATACTATGTTTGTTGGTCGAACATTCGTTTCGTTAAGAAAGGCGGGGAAGCTCTATGGCGGCAGGATCCATCGCTCTCTTGGTTTTGATCGGAGTCTTGGGGATCGGCGCGGTTGCGCTCGCGTGCAACGCCGAGGCCGTGCTTCGGTTTGAGCGCCGCGTGTTGCTCTCGCTCGCCTCATCCGTGCGGCGTTACCGTGAGGAGCTGGAGGAGGAACAGCGCCTGCTTTCCGGCGCTTCTTCCGATGTCCCCGCGCGGGAGGGGACACCGGCGGTTGCTGCGGCACAGGGGAAGCCGCCGCGCAAATCCGCCCAAAAGAACAAGGGAATACGCGCCGCGTAGGGTCGGTTCCCGCTTCTTCTGTCGGTTTCCGCTTCTTTGCCGGTTCCCGCTTCTTTTGTCGGTTTCCGCTTCTTTTGTCGTGCGCTCTTTACTAAAAGAGTTTATGCGCTGCGGATGAACCCAAAAATGCCAAGCGCCCCCGCCGGAAAAGGGCGAGGGCGTTTTTTGTCTGCCTTGCTTGAAAACCTGTGTGCAAAGACCGCAACGCCGCCTGTGCGGTGCGTTTCCTTCTTCGCCATTTCGTTTTGCCAATGCAGGCCTTTATTCCAGCGCGTGAATAAACAGCCCGCTGAGAAGCTTCGGCTCAAACCAGGTGGATTTTGGCGGCATGATGTTGCCGGAATCCGCAATGTCCATCAGCTCCGGCACGGTGGTGGGGAACATCGAAAAGGCAACGCGCATATCGCTGCGGCAGCGGCGCTCCAGCTCCTCCAGCCCACGGATCCCGCCGATGAACGCAATGCGCTGGTCGCGCCGCGGATCCCTGACGCCCAGAACCGGCGCCAGCAAATTCTTTTGTAAAATTTCCACATCCAGCCGCCCCACGGGATCATTCTCGTCAAAGCTGCCTCTCCTTGCCCGCAGGCGGTACCATTGCCCGTCCAGCAGCATCCCGAAATAATGGCGCTCCTCCGGGCGATAGGCCTGCCCCGCTGCGCCGTGGCGCTCCACGCTGAACAGCGCCTCCACGCGGGAAAGGAATTCCGCCTGGCTCAAGCCGTTAAGATCCTTCACGGCGCGGTTGTAGTCCAGAATGTGCAGCTGCGTTGCCGGGAAGGCGACCGCCAGGAAAAAATTGAACTCCTCCCCGCCGCCGCAATCGAACCGCGCGGCGCGGCGCTGGAACCCCACCCGCGCCGCCGAAGCGCAGCGGTGATGCCCATCCGCAATGTAAAGCGCCGGCGTGTGCGCAAAGCCTTCCGTCAGCCGCGCGGCAAGCGCCGCGTCGTCAATCACCCAGATCTCCTGCCGCACGCCCCCGGCGCTGGTGAAGGAAACCTCGCTTGTGTGCGTGCGCTGCCAGTCCTCCAGTAGCGGGGCAACGCCCACCTCGTCGCGGTAAGTTAAAAAAATCGGTCCGGTGTTGGCGTTGCAGGCATCCACATGGCGGATGCGGTCGATTTCCTTTTCCGGATGCGTCAGCTCATGCTTTTTGATGATATTGTTTTTATAATCGTCGATGGAAGCGCAGCCAACCAAGCCGGTCTGGCTGCGTCCGCGCCAGCTTTGGCGATAAATATAGAATCGCGGGCAGGCATCCTGCAAAAACACGCCCTCGCGGCGCAGGCGCTCCAGATTGGCGGCGGCGGTTTGGTACACCAGCGGCGCATAAAGCTCCGTCCCCTCCGGGAGGTCAATTTCCGCCTTGTCAATGTGCAAAAAGGAAAGCGGGTTGGCGCTTGCCTGCGTGCGCGCCTCCTGGCTGTTCAATGTATCATAGGGCAGGGCGGCAACCGCCGCCGCAAGCTCCCGCCGCGGGCGGATGGCGCAAAATGGGCGAAACACAGCCATGAGCTGGAACTCTCCTTGTCATTCTTGATTCAAATTTCTGCGTTACTTGATCTGCTCCATCCCGTCCCTGCGGACAAAAAACACATGCTCCGCCAAATCCATCAAGGGCTTGTCGTTCATGGAATCGGTATAAAAATTTTCGATGCGTTCGCCGGGATAGCGTTCCAGAAAAGCGCGAACCTTGTTTTCGCGGAAGCAGATGAATTCCAGCGCGTGCGTTTCCTCGTTGACGCGCGTGCCGATCCAGCGCTTGATCCCCAGCCGCCCGCAGACCTCCTTGAGTGACTGCTCGGGGCTGGCGGAAATCACCAGATCGTCCTCGCGGTGCAGGGTTTGATAAAAGCTGCGCAGCTTGTGCGCGTGTTTATCCCAAAACTCCTTTGCGTCCGCGTCAAAATCCTTGACGCCGCGCAAAAAGATGGAAATAATCCCGGCATAGCGCTGCACCGCGTCCGTCAGCTGCACCTTGTGCAGCTTATATTTGATCACGCCGATCAAAACCACGGGCGCAAAGCGGATCAGCGAGGGACGCTTTTTGAGATAGAAAAAAAACAGGTCGATCCCGCTCTCGCCTTCGTAGAGCGTGTTGTCAAAATCAAAGACGTTCAAGCCGCTTAGCTTCCTTTCAATTTGGTCAGGCATCCTCCGGCGCTTCCAGGCGCAGACGAAAATTGGCGTCAAAGCCCGGCTTTTCCTTGGATTCCCAAAGGGCGGTTGCCTTGAGCTTGCCAAGCGTACCGACAAACAGCGCACTGCCGCCCACCGGTTCCGTTTGCGGCAGAACCGCCGTTTCGTCCGCGAAGCCCGCCGCGCGCAGACGCTCCACATAACTGCGGAAGACGATATAGGGCATTTCCATCACATAGATGCTTTGGAAGCGCAGACCGTTTTCCGCACCCTCGTCGATCCGGTCAATGAAGGAGGCCGCGACTGGCGTCATGGCGGGAATGCGCCCCACAGGCCAGGCGATGCGTCCAAGCTGCACATTGCCGTAAATAACGGTGGTCTCGTTTTGCGCGGGGTCGCCCGGCGGATAAAGGTCATAAGGGCGACGGGCATCGGGCTGCGGAAAACGATCCCAGTCGTTGCTGACGGGCGGCGCGGCGCCCGTGGTCGCGTTTTGCGTTGTCTGCGCCGTTTCGCCGGGCGCTCCGGCGCTCCGGGAAGCTTCCGTTGTGCCGCCCGCCGCCTTGCCGCAGGCGAAGAGCAGCGCGGCCAATGCGAAAACACAAAAAAGCGCACAGACGCGGCGCGGTCGCTTCATCCTTCTTCCCCCTTTTCCTCTTCCCCTTCAATTGTCGCACCACCAAGCAAAATATCCTCATCATAAAGCACAACCGCCTGCCCCGGGGTGATTGCCCGCTGCGGGGCGTCAAAACGCACGCGTATCCGTGTTGCGCCTATCCTTTCCACGGTTGCCGCCGCCGCCTGCTGGCTGTAGCGTATCTTCGCCCGGCAGCGCAGCGCAGCGTCCGGCGGGGCGATGGAAACCCAGTTGCAGCCGCTTGCCGTAAGCGCCCGGCGGAACAGCCGCGCTTCCTCCCCCACAGTCACGGTGCGGGTTGCGGGATTGATCGCGCAGACATAGCCCGGTCGCTCCAGCGCCAGTCCCAATCCCCTGCGCTGCCCCAGGGTGTAACGCGCCGTGCCCTTATGCCGCCCGAGCAAGCGCCCCTCCGGATCCACAAAATCCCCGGGCGCAAGCGCTTCCCCCGTGTAGCGTTCCAGGAACGCGCCATAATCCCCGCCCGGCACAAAACAGATATCCTGGCTGTCGCGCTTTTCCGCGTTCAAAAAGCCGTTTTCCCGCGCGAGCCGCCGCACCTCGGCCTTGTGCAGGGCGCCCAGCGGGAACAGCGTCCCCGCAAGCTGCTCCTGCGTCATTGCGTAAAGCACATAGCTTTGGTCCTTGCCGGGGTCAAGCCCCTTGCGCAGCCGCCATCTGCCGCTTGCCGCGTCGTATTCCCGGCGGACGTAATGCCCTGTGGCGATGGCATCGTAGCCCAGCGCCCGGGCGCGCCCGAGCAGGGCGGAAAATTTGACGAAGCGGTTGCAGTCGATGCAGGGGTTGGGCGTTTCGCCGCGCAGATAGCACTGCGCAAAGCGGCAAAGCACCGTTTCCTCAAACTGCCGCGAAAAATCGAAGACGTAATGCGGCATCCCCAGGCGGAAGGCAACGCCCCTGGCATCCTCCACATCCGAAAGGGAGCAGCAGCTGCGCTGCCGGGCGGGCGCTTCCTCCCCGCCGCGAAAAAGCTTGAGCGTCGCCCCGGCGCAGCTGTGACCCTGCTCTTGCAGCAGCGCCGCGGCAACGGAGCTATCCACCCCGCCGCTCATGGCAACCAAAACCCGCTCCCCCATGTTTTCAGCCCCCCAGCGCGATCATGCGGTCAATGCAGCGCCGCGCGTCGCGCAGGGTCGCGTCGTCCAACACAATTTCCTCCCCGCCCTCGCCTTGCAGGCAAAGCAGCAGCTCCGGCAGGGTCGTCAGCCTCATGTTGGGGCAAAGCAGCTTTTTGGAAAGCGGATAAAAGCGCTTGCCCGGGCACTCATATTGCAGATGCTCCGCAATGCTAAGCTCCGTGCCGATGATGAATTCCGTTTGCTCCGATTGCTGCGCGTATTGCATGATCCCCGCCGTGGAAC
>JAISQZ010000069.1 GCA_031273905.1 Oscillospiraceae bacterium
TTTATTGATTACACCAAATTCGTGAATACGGAAAACCCGAACCCGGAGGATTTCATCATCAAATCAGGGAAAAAGCGCATCGCCCTGCTCGACGAGGTGCGCGGCTTCCTGCTCCTCACAATGCTGCTTTATCACAGCTACTATCTGCTTTCCACCTATTTCGGCATCAGCTTCGGCGAAACGCTGCTGCGGCTTTCAGCGCCCGCCGTGCCGCTTGTGGCGGCAACGTTCATCCTGATTTCCGGCATCTGCGTTCGGCTTTCCCGGGATGTCCCCAAGCGCGGTCTCCTCCTGCTGGCCTTCGCGCTGCTGTTTTCCGTTGTCACCATCGGCGTCCTTCCCCGCTTCCGCATTGTGGGCATGGGCACTTGGTTCGGCATCCTTCACCTGATTGCCTGCTCAAAACTGCTTTTCGCCGCGGGAGGGGGGCTTTTTGACAAAATCCCGCCGTTCCTCGGTGCGCTGGCAAGCCTGTTCCTCTTCATCTTTACCTCCGGCGTGCAGGGCGGCTCCTTCGGCTTTTTTGACGCGTTGCAGCTTTCGCTGCCGGAATGGCTTTACCGGAACAACTGGCTCTTTTTCTTGGGCTTCCACAACGGGGATTTTTATTCCTGGGACTATTTCCCGCTGCTGCCCTATTTCTTCCTCTTCCTTTTTGGAGCCTTCCTTGGGATCTACGCCCAAAAAAAGCAATTCCCCGCCTGGGTCGAAAAGCCGCACATGCTCTTTTTCGGCTGGCTTGGGCGTCACGCGCTGACGCTTTATGTCCTGCACCTCCCGGTGCTCTATGGTCTTTTCTTTCTTGTGACTGAAATTTTCAAAAAAACATAATATTTTCGTGAATATGTTTCACAACCCCCTTTTATTTTTCAACCATTGTGATATACTCTTACTTGATAAACATTCTAGTCAAGGAGAAACATTATGCGAAACATCACACTTCTGAGCGACCTGCGCAAGGCAAACGGTCTAACCCAGCAGCAGGTTGCGGATTACTTGCATCTGGATCGTTCTACTTATGCCTACTATGAAAGCGGGCGCACCAAGGTAAACGTGGAAATCCTGATCCGCCTCGCCACGTTCTTCAAGGTGCCGCTTGCGTTCCTTGCCGGCGTGGACGAAACAGAAACGGCGGAGCTGCTCAGCGACGGCACGGGGGAAGGCGGCACAAACCTGCCCATTGACGACGCTGCGGCTCGGTTTGCGCAGCTCAACCGGGAGGAGCAATACTTGATCATCCTCTTCCGTTCCGGGAATCCGGGGCAGCGGCAGCAGCTTTTGCAGACGGCCAAGGCGATCACCGCGCCGGAAAAAAAGAATAAACCGAAGCCCTAACCCCGGCGAAGGCACAAAAAGAGGGGAGTGCGCATGGCAATCTGTTATTTGGTTGGCGCCGCGCCGGATGCGCAGACGTTTGAACCCCAGCCCGGGGATCTTGTGCTTGCGGCGGATGGCGGTTATGCGCACCTTCGCGCAATGGGCGTCACACCGGATCTTGTCTTGGGCGATTTCGATTCGCTGGAAGGGGAGGTGCCACGGCATATCCCCGCCCAGTTTTTTGCAAAGGATAAGGATGCGTCCGATCTTGCGCTGGCGCTGGAAGAAGGTCTGCGCAGGAATTACCGCTGTTTTACGCTGATTGGTGCCGGCGGCGGTCGCCCGGACCACGCCTTTGCGAATTTGCAGCTCTTGGTCAAAGCGGCGCGTTGCGGTGCCTTTGCCGTGCTGCGCGACGGCGATTTTTCCGTCACCGCGCTGAGCGAGCAGGGTTCGCTTTGCCTGAGCGGCAGCGGCTTGGTTTCTGTTTTTGCCTATGGCGGCACGGCAAGGGGCGTCTGCCTGCGGGGGATGGAATACCCGCTGGAAAACGCGGCGCTTTCCGATGATACCCCGCGTGGTCTGAGTAACCGCCTCCTTGGTGCGCAGGCGGAAATTGCCATGGAAAGCGGAACCTTGCTCGTGTTTTGGGAAACAGAGAAAGCGGAGGCGCTCGCGAATATTTAGGGCGTGTTGCGCTTGGCGCAACGGCGAAAAACTGGCGCTTTTTGTGCCGGGGCGCTTTCCTGCGGCAGGACGGGGGAAAATCAACGCGTTGGGCGTTTTGATGGATTCAAAGCGCGTGTCAGGAGGGTTCAGCCATTATGCGCTATTGCCTGATCGGCTGTGGCCGCGTTTCGCCGGAGCATCTCCGCGCGGCGCAGGGCAACGGCTTGGAACTTGCCGCCCTGTGCGACGTGGATCTGCGCCAGGTGAAGGTGAACCTTGGCTTTGCGGCGTCGGCGCTAGCCGCTGTGCCGTTATATGAGGATTACCGTGAAATGCTCCGCGCACAGAAGCCGGCGCTTGTGGCGATTGCGTCGCCAAGCGGGCTGCATGCGCAAATGGCGCTGGATTGCATCGAAGCCGGGGCGCACGTGATCATCGAAAAGCCCGTCGCCATGACGGTGGCGGATGCGGAAAAAATAGAGGCGGCGGCGCGGCGCAAGCGGGTTGTGGTCAGCAATAATTTGCAAAACCGCTTCAACCCGGCGGTGCAGGCGCTGCGCTTGGCAGTGGAGCAAGGCCGTTTCGGGCGCATTCTGAATGCGGCGCTCCATCTGCGCTGGCATCGCGGCGGCGATTATTACCGCCAGGCCGCATGGCGCGGCACAGTGGCGCACGACGGCGGCGCGATGATGAACCAGGGCGTCCACGGCATAGATCTGCTCAACTGGATGCTGGGAAGCCGCCCTGCGGAAATCACCGCCTTCACCGGGCGGCTTTTGCATAACATTGAGGCCGAGGATATCGGCATGGCGCTGCTGCGCTATCGCCACGGGGCGCTTGCCAGCCTGGAATGCATGACCGTCATGTATCCCGCTGCGCAGGAGGAGACCCTGCAAATCAACGGAACCAAGGGCAGCGTGCGTCTGGGCGGCAAATGCGCGGACGTTGCGGAACTTTGGCGCTTCGAGGATGCCGCCCCGGGGGAGGAGGAAGCGGTGCTGGCACAGTTTTCCTCCGGCTCGGGCAGCGTCTATGGGCACGGACACAGCCTGCTTTACGCGGATGTGCTCGCCGCCATTGCCCAGGGGCGCGCGCCGCTGGTGGGCGTGCGGCAGGGCAAACGCGCGGCGGGGATTGTGCTGGCCGCTTACGAAAGCGCAAAAACAGGAAAACCTGTTGCATTCCCGGCGGATTTCTGATATACTGTTCGTCGGACGAAAAGGCAGGCTTAAAATTTGGACGCGGATATTAGGATGGCTATTTATATGATTAGAACAGAGAAAGCGGGCGGGCTGCGCGGGCGGCTTTGCCGCGCGTTTTCCGCCTTGGCGGCGCTGCTGCTGTTGTTTTCAAGCTGCGGTAGCGGCGCGGGCAGCGCAACTGCGGCGCTCAGCGGAAAACCGGCGCTGCCGGCGGCGGCGCCGGCCGGGAAAACGGCGCATACCGCCACAGCCCTCTCCGCCAAGAGCGTGCCCGTTGCGGAATCCGGTTTTTTAAAGCTCTTTTTGGATGAGGCGACCATGACGGTCGCCATTCAGGAAAATACGCCCTCGGCCACCATCTGGTCCACCCTGGGGCAATCCGCGCAGACCCCCCTGGCAAACGCGGGGGCGAGCGCGGCGGAGGTCACGGTGATCCTTGGCAACCGACGCCTGACGCTCAACACGCAGGATCATTCCGTTGCGTTCGGGCGCGCAAAAGCGGAGCGGCTGCTGGAAGACGGCAGGCAGATCGGCGTGACGGTGCATTATTCCCTTTTTCCCAATGCCGAAACGGCGGCAAAAAGTGCGCCTGCAAAATCGGATGTCGCGTTTTTGCTCAGCGTGAGCTATCTGCTGCGCGACGGGAACTTTTATGTCAGTGCCGCGTGGGAGAATTCCTCCGGCAACCCGGATGCCTTTATTGAATCCATCGGTCTGCTGGAACGCTTCGGCGCACTGCGCAGCCCCTCCCGGGAGGATTATCTCTTCCTGCCCGACGGCAGCGGTGCGCTGCTTTATCCCGCCAGGCAGGCGGCGCAGGGCACGGCCGCGCAGCGGGTGGAAAGCGACGCGCTGCGCTTTGCCGTCTATGGCGCTGATGCCAGCCTCCCGCGTGAAGCAGCGCCCGCAGGTATCACGGATCGGGATGCGAACGGCGAAGTCCTCCGCGCACAGGTGGCGGCCTTCGGCGTGCGGCGCGGCAGCAGCTCCTTCCTGGCGGTGATTGATCAGGGTGCCGCCTTGGCGCACATCACCGCTTTGCAGAACATCCCGGGGGAACTCCCCCAAAGCGCCGTCGGTGCGCGTTTTCTGATCACAGCCACCACGCTGCCGCAATCCGGCGGCGCGGCGGAAGGCGCCGTGCGTGCGCGGGAAAGCTACAGCGGTCCCCTGCGCATCTGCTACCGCTTTTTCTTCGGTGCCAACGCCAATCCCTCCACGATGGCGATCGCCTGCCGGGAGCAGTTGATCAACAGCGGCTTCCTCTCCTCCACAAAGACCGTGGAGGATGAACGCGCACTCCTGCCGCTGAACCTGACCGTCCTTGGCACAGCGCCCGAGGGCAAATCCGGCAGCACGGCGCTTTCCTCCTTTGCGCAGACCTATGACCTGCTCACCCGGCTGCGCGGCAAGGGGATTGATAACATCAATGTGCGCTATATGGGTGCGCTCAGCGGCGGCTGGAATCCTTCCGCGGCGGAAAAGCTTTCGCCCCTGCTGCGCCTGGGCGGCAAGGCGGGGCTGGGGGAATTGCAGTCTTATTGCCTTTCCAAGGGGCTTGACCTATTCTTGGATGCCAGCCTGCTTTCGCTGGAAAAGGCGGGGAAAAAGCTGCGTGCGCTCGCGCTGGACACCGCGCCCCTGCGGCGCAATCCCTTGGAAGCCTATGAAGCCGCGGCGGCTCTGCTGCAAAAGCCGGAAAAAGCCTCCGGCGGTCTGCGCTCCCTGCAGGAGCTGCACGTGCCCGTGCGCGATCTGCTTGAGCGCCTGAGTCCCTTCGCTACAGCGGGCATCTCCTTGCAGGACGTGGGCGCGCTGCTTTATTCCGATTATGCCGCAAGCGGCGTTGACCGGGAAACTGCGGCCAAGCGCTTGGCGGATTGCCTGCCCCCGCTTTCGGCAAAATGGCGCGTCATGCTTTCCGTGGGCAATTTCAGCACCGTGCGCAAGGCGGACGTGCTGACCGAGCTGCCGCTGGAACCCGCGCTGCAAATGCCCACAGCCGGGCGCTATGAAGGGATTCCCTTCCTGCCGATCCTCCTGCATGGCAGCATGGATTATTCCGGCGCTTCCTGGAACCTGAGCAAAAATCCGGAGGAAGCCCTGCTGCGCAGCGTGGAATACGGCGCAAGCCCCGCCTACACCTGGTATTGCACACAGACCGGCACGGCGGCGGACGCGGCGCTTTATTTTGAACCGATGCTTGCCGACGCTGCGGCGGCGTATCTGCGTGCGGACGCGGTGCTGGGCGATCTGCGCGGCGAAAGGATCATGCGCCACAGCAAGCCCGTCGCGGGCGTGAGCCTGACGGAGTTTGGCAGCGACGCGGCGGTCTATGTCAATTACAACAACGCGGCCGTGACGGTCAACGGCATTACAATCCCCGCGAGGGATTTTCTGCGCGTCGGCTGAAGGCTTCACAAATATGCGTATGCTGGAGGGATAGGCATCGGACAGGTGGATATCCGCGCACTGCTGCTGCAGTTCGCGCTGGAAGAGGAAGTGGAAACGGTGCTTGCGCCGCGGGAACTGCTTGACGGGCACATCAACAAAACCTTTGTCCTCACGGTCAAAACGCGCAGCGGAGCGCAGCGGCGTTATCTGCTGCAAAAAATCAATACCTTTGTGTTTCGCAACCCGGCCCAGCTGATGGAAAATATCCGGCAGGTGACGCAATATCTGCGTGCGGCGCAGAGCGCCGGGCAAACGCAGGGGCAGCAGACGCTGACCGTCTATCCCACAAGGGGCGGCGCCTGCTATTATGAGGACGCAAACGGCGACTGCTGGCGCTGCTATAATTTTGTGGAAAACACCTTTTCGCTCCAGTCCGCGCAATCCGCGCAGGATGCCTACCGGGCGGCGAAGGCCTTCGGCGCGTTCCAGCGGCTGATGGATGGCTTCCCCATCGCGCGGCTGCACGAGACCATCCCGGATTTTCATCACAGCGCAAAGCGCTATGATGCGCTGGAGACCGCCGTTGCGGCGGATTCCGCCGGGCGGCGGCGCTTGGCGGAAGCGGAAATCGCCTTTGCCCGCAAGCGCCGGGCGGATGCCTCTCGCCTGCTGCCGCTGGCAGGGCAGAGCGGGCTGCCCCTGCGCGTGACGCACAACGATACCAAGCTCAACAACGTCCTTTTTGACTGCGAAAGCCGGGAACCGGTTTGCGTTGTGGATCTTGATACGGTGATGCCGGG
>JAISQZ010000142.1 GCA_031273905.1 Oscillospiraceae bacterium
TCCCCGCAGAGCTGCGCCGCCAGAGTTTTGTTGTGCGCGAGCACGAGCGTGGGGCGGTTTACCTGCGCAATGATGTTTGCCATGGTGAAGGTTTTGCCGGAACCGGTCACGCCCAGCAGGGTTTGTGTGCTTTCGCCGCGCCGCAGCCCCTCCGTCAGAGCGCGGATGGCCTGCGGCTGATCGCCTGTGGGGGCATAATCGGAATGGAGGCGGAATTGGTTCATGAATCATTCACTTTCTGTCAAGTTAAACTTGGGGGACGAAGCCCGGCGCCATGCG
This sequence comes from Oscillospiraceae bacterium, assembly GCA_031273905.1. Lineage (GTDB taxonomy): Bacteria > Bacillota > Clostridia > Oscillospirales > Acutalibacteraceae > WRMQ01. Next base: position 280 of record JAISQZ010000142.1, read on the forward strand.
CTGGATCTCCACAGCAAGGGAACGGGGCTTGGAATTGAACACCTTACCCTGCGGAAAATAAAGCGCCAAGGCCTGCGGCTTCCGCCTGGCACTCACTCCACATCTGCGCATTGCTCCAGCGAATGAATCGACGTAAGGAACAGATGCCCGAATTTTGGGTGAGCCGCCATGGAAAAGCAGTCATCCCCGGCAATGATCAGGTGATCGAGCAGCTGGATCTTCACCTCGCGGAAAAGCCTTACTGCGCTTTGTGTGCGGATCACATCATTGCGCGAAGGCGCGGCGACGCCGTTGGGGTGATTGTGCGCGAGCACCACCTTGGTGGCGTTGTGGCGGAAGGCGGTTTCCAGCAGTGTGCGATTATCCAGACTGACCATATGCTTGGTGCCAAGCGAAACCGGCGCACAGTGCAGCAAACGCCCCGCGTTATCCAAGCAGAGCAGAAGCGCGGTCTCGTGATGCTGCCCAACAAATTGCGAAAGGGTATAGGCGTGAAGCGCAGAGGGACCTTCAAAGGTCACCTTTTCCTGCACCCGTTCTATCAAATAGCGCCTTGCCACCTGCACCGTCAGGCAGATCAGCGTGGCGGTGGATTCCCCGACGCCTTCCACCTTGCGCAGTTCGTCGTAAGAAGCTTCCAGTACGCCGACCAGTGAGCCAAAGCGCTCCAGCAGCAGATGCGCGGTTTCGTTGGTATCCTTGCGCGGGATGGAGAAAAACAGGAGCAATTCCAGCACATTGTGCGGCGGAAAGCTTTGCAGCCCGCCGGCAAGAAAGCGTTCGCGGACGCGTCGGCGATGATCCTCGTGCATGGCGGTTCCTTCCTGTTGTTATGATCGTCTTCATTATACACCATCGCGGCGGAAAAGAAAAGACATGATTCAGAAAAAAAGAGAAAAAACGTTCGGCTTGCTTGATGAAAGGGGAGTGAATGAACGGGTGGGGCTTCCGGTAGGGGAGGGGATGCCTTTTGCGTTCGCCGGAAGACCGCCCAGTGCGCAATTGCTAACGCGGCCGCCGCAGTGCCGCCTCAGCCGAACGATGCGAAGCGCCTACAAAAAATGCGGCCGCTTGCATTTGCCGAATGCAGTCGGCTGTTATCCGGCGGGCGAGGAAACTTCCCGCTGGGCAGGAGAGGGTATCCGTGACGCCGACGAACTTCGCATAATATTTCAGGCAGGGGAGTTGCGCACGGTGAATTTGCCGCCGTTTTTCTTTTCGTCAAAAAAGATTGCGTCGGCTATGCCGACAAGCTCGGGCGGTTTTCGGGTGATTGTCGCTGCGAGTCTATCGGTGCGCGTGCGCGGCTGCCGGACGCTTCAGAAGGGTTGGACGTGCCGGTTCTTTTCGGTGCGCCGCCCCAAGCGGGGAGTCAAAAAGCAAGCGCTCCGCAATGAAAGGGGCACGAGACAATGCACACTGTTTCGCGCTTTGCCAAGATAAACTTTTGCGCAGCAAAGCGCATGTTTTCTGGCGCCGGCAGCGCTGGAGGTGCAGCATCAAAGCAATGCCGCGGCACACTCGTCATCCTTCACTTCATCAATATAAACCGTGACAATCTCGTTGCGTGCATCGGCGGGGGCGTTGCGCACATGAACAGGGGTATAATTCTCGCTATAGCCGCGCATCCCGCCCGCCGGGTGCGTTTCCTCCAAAAGCACCGGCACGGTTCTGCAAATCTGCGATTCCAAAAAGCGCCGCCGCAAGCGCTGTGCGCTTTCCAGTGCGCACTGGCAGCGCAGCAGCTTTTGTGCGCGGGGCAGCTGCTGCGGCATCCCTGCGGCGCGGGTGCCGGGTCTTGCGGAATAGGGAAACACATGCACCTTGGCAAAACCAATTTGCTCCACAAATGTGAGGGACGCTGCGAAATCTTCCTCCGTCTCGCCGGGAAAACCGACCATCAGATCGGTCGTAACGGAAGAATCAGAGAATACATTGCGCAAATGATTTGCCAAGTCAAAGTATTGCTGCGGTGAATAGTTCCGGTTCATTGCGCGAAGGGTTTTGTCGCAGCCGCTTTGCAGGGAAAGATGAAAGTGATGGCATAGCGCATCAATGCGCGAAAGTGATTCGATGATCTTGGGTGTCAGGCGATCCGGTTCCAGCGAACCCAAGCGAATGCGCCGAATTGATGGGAAAGCGGCGGTCAGTTCCACGGCATCCGCTAAAGTGCAACCCAGATCGCTGCCATAGGCGGTTAGGTTAACGCCCACAAGCACCACCTCAACAAAGCCTGCGTCGGCAAGCGTGTGTAACTCCTCACGCAAGGCGGGCAAGGGCTTGGAACGCACGTGCCCACGCGCACGGGGGATGATGCAATAGCTGCAAAAGCGGTCGCAGCCATCCTCAAGCTTGATGCGTGCGCGTGTGTGTTGTGTTTCTGTTGGCAGGTCATCCGCATCAAATGTTTCACCGCGCTGGTGTGGGGAAATCAACACTTGGCGCTGCCCGCTGCGTAAAAATGCCTGGATATGCGCATGCAAGCGCAGCGCGTCCCGGTGACCCAAAATCAGATCCGCCTCCGGGTAGCTTTGCGCCGGGGTTTTGCTGCATTGCGCAGCGCAGCCGGTAAGCACTAGGACGGCGTCACGATTTAGCTTGCGAAATTGCCGCAGCTTTTGCCGCGTTTTACGTTCGCTTTCGGCAGTCACGGCGCAGGAATTGAGCACCAGCACCTCCGGCGACGCTTCCGGCTCCACCGCCAAAAAGCCCGCTGCGCACAGCTTTTGGCGCAGCAGTTGGCTATCCACTTGATTGACCTTGCAGCCTAGGGTAACAAAGGCGACCGTCACAGAATTTTCTCCTTCGCGCTGAAGATGGATGAATGATAGCATTATACCTGATTTTCAATTGCCGCGCAAGATGGTTTTAGAATCCGCCGCGTGCGCATATAAATGAGGGAAAACTTCCAAAGGGGTGTGGATGGGTATGCGGAGCGAAGGAAATCGATTTAACAAGACAAAGCGTTTGATTGCGGGCTGTCTGGCGGCAGTGCTGCTACTGCCGTCAACTTTAGTGCAC
>JAISQZ010000164.1 GCA_031273905.1 Oscillospiraceae bacterium
CGTTAAACCGCGCGGCGCTGCACCGGCGCGGAAAAAATTCCGCTGCCCATTGCAAAAGCGCGGCAATTGTGCTAGAATGAGTACGGAACTGCTCATTCATTGCTTTTGCATGGGAAGAAGGTTGTAACAATGAAGGAAAAAAGGAGAATTCTTGCCGCCGTGCTTGCGGTTTTTGCGGTTGTGGCGCTCTTTGCGGCGTGCCAGCCGAAAACGGAGCCGCCGGAGGTCACCGCCGCACCGGAGGATACGGCTGCCGTAAACCAAGGCTGGAACGGCGTGGTCTCTACTGCGTCCACCATCTACCGCACCCCTTTGAGCGACCAGCAGGTCAAAGGAATTATCAACACTGTGCTGGCGCAAACCAGGGCAGCGCAAAGCGGCGGCACCGCTTCCGCCGCAAGCTGGGACGGCAGCTATGCTTCCCTGACGCAGGAGGAGCGCCGGTTGGTGGAGGAAGCCATTAAAGAAAACACCGGCTACGACGTTGCGGTGAGCGACGAGGGGCTGACTTACCTTGAAACAGAAAGCACAACCGGCAAAGCCGATGCGGGCACGCAGGCGGGCACAGCCACCGCCGCCACAACAACAACAAAAACGACGACCACACAAAAGAACAGCACCGCCGCCTCTGCCCCGCTGGTTCAGACCACGGGCGAGGGCAATCTTTCGTTGGCGACGGATACCACGGCAAAAAGCGCGGATGCGCCCACTTTGCTTAGCGCCAAGCGCGTGAGCCTGAACACCTTCGGCGGCAAGGGGCACCAGCGTTTGGTGAAGGGCGCTTCCACCGCCAACGGCGGCTATGCGGTGCTTGCCCTGGTGGACAGCGCAGCGCCCGACCATCCCGGCGGTTTTGTGGATTATTCCACCGCCATCCTCCAGTATAGCCCTGCGGGCAAACTGGAATGGAAACGCTATTTCGGCGGCAACGCTTTCTTTGAGCTGGCGGATATCGCGATACTCAAGGATGGCAGCATTGTGGCGGTCGGCTCCACAAAAGCCACCAATCTTGATTGCGCCACCAGCGACGGCAGCAATTCCGACGGTGTAATGATTAAGCTTGACAGCAGCGGCAAGCTGCTTTGGATGAAATCCGTTTACGGCAGCAAGGAGGATCAACTCCTTTCCGTAGCCGCAACGCCGGACGGCGGTTTCCTCGTCGGCGGAACAACCACCTCGGCGGATCAAAGCTTTAACGGCATGACGGATTACGTTGACCGCGCCGGCTCCACCGTCACCCGCGTGGTGGCGCACAAGGCTTTCCTTCTTAAATATGACAAGGATGCCTCCACCGTCTATTGGAAACGCGCGATGACGGGTTCCAGATCCTGCTCCGTGCTGGCGCTTGCGGTGGATTCTGCGGGGGACGTGTACGCCTCCATCCGAACCTACGCCGGGGATTATGATTTTGCCGGGATTGCCGGTATGGGTTATGAAGACGGCGTAATGATGAGCCTGACAAAGAACGGCGAGACCCGCTGGCTCAAGCCCTTTGCAAGCATTTCGCACGAATCAATCACCGCGCTCGTCCCCGCGCCGGGCGGCGGTGTCGCGGCGGTCGGTTATGTGGGCAGCGCGTCCTATGGCTCCGGCAGCTTCCAGGGGAACTTCGGTTCTTCCTTTGGCGTGTTCGGCGGGGACGATGCCGTGGCGCTGAAATACAACAGCGACGGCAGTGTTGCATGGATTCGCACCATTGGCGACCGAAGCAACGATACGGGGACGGGCATCGCCGCGGTGGAGGGCGGCTACGTAGTCACCGGCACCTCCTATGCCAGCGTTGACCCCAGCACCTTCCGCTATGACTGGCTTGATCAGCCTTTTGGCGGCGACCAGGATGGCTTTGCGATGCTGCTCAAAGAAAACGGCGGCCCGGTGAAGTTCATCCCGGTGGATGGCGCGGGGAAGGATAATCTTTACGCCGTTGCCGGAAAAGGGCGCAATTTTGCGCTGATCGGCAGCTCGCCCTCCGAGGGCGGCTTCTTTGCCGACGCAAACCCGAAGGGTTCCGGCTATAACCACGTCGGCTTCCTGGCGCTTTATCAGGAGCAATGGAGCGCGTAACGGCCTGCGGGAAACGGTTCAAAGCCGTTTCCCGCATTTATAAAATTTGTTGTATCAAGTGTTGAAGGCGGGGAATACCATGCAGTGGAGGCGGCGCGGGGCGCCTGCCCCCGCTTTCCCCATCTTGTTTGAGCACAGAAAGGAAGCATTCACTATGGCAGAATTTACGTATGAGATTGTGGAAGAGCTTGGCGTGCTTTCCGAAACCGCGCGCGGCTGGACAAAAGAGCTTAACCGCATCAGCTGGAATGGGCGCGAACCGAAGTTTGACATCCGCGAATGGGCGCCGGCGCATGAAAAAATGGGCAAGGGCGTCACCCTGAGCGCGGATGAAACCGTCGAGCTGCTGCGGCTGCTGCGTGGGCTTGGTCTGGAGGACGAAGAGCTTTGAGCGTCTCTCGGCGCGTAAAAAAACTGGCAACCGCCGTTGTGGTTGGCGGCCTGATTGCGATCTTCCTGCTGGATATCCTGACTGTGCTGCTGTGCAACCGCTACGAAAAACGCTTCCCCATCCCGGCAGAGGATTTTTCCTTCGCCGGAACCGGTGCCGGGAACCGGGTTCACTTTCTCAACACCGATAACAGCGACTGCATATTGCTGGAAAGCAACGGGCGTTTTGCGCTGATCGACAGCGGCTGGGGCAGCAACAATCCCAACCCAAAAAGCAGCCGCAAGGGCTATGAGGCGCGCATTCTGGAATACATCAAACGCGTTGCCGCCGACGAAAGCGGCAGAGTAACCTTGGAGTTTGCGCAGATAACGCATCTCCACTTCGACCATGCCGGGGGCTTTCCGCTGATTTTGGCGGACGAGGCCATCACGGTCAAGACGGTCTATATGCGCACGCTGCCCGAAGCGCAGCAATTCGCCCACGAGGTGGAAAGCTGGGATGTGGACGAAATTCGTCGGCGCATCTTGGATGTTGCCGCGAGGCGTGGTTTTCCTGTGGAGGGGAATCCCCCCGCGCAGCCCTTCGCCTTTGGCGCGATGACGCTGCAATTTTTGAACGTGGCGCAGCAGCCCGGTGCGCTGCTGCGCGGCGAAAATGACAATTCCATCGTCACCCTGGTGGCGCTTGGCGGCACACGCGGACTGCTCACAGCGGATATCACCAACCTGCACGGGCTGGAACGCAGGATTGCCACACAGGTGGGGCAGGTGGATTTCATCAAGCTTGCGCACCACGGTTATGCCGGAAGCAATTCCGCCGCCATGCTGCGTCGGCTGAAGCCCAAGCTGGGCATCGTGACCAACGGCCTGGGACAGATTTATCCCAACGTCAAATGGAATCTGACGATGGTTTCGCGAACCGCGCTGGCTTCCACCGTGCGCGAAAACGGGCTGATCTTGCACTTGGAACCCGGCGGCAAACTGCGCCTGACCGGTGATTTGCACAAAAATTGAAGCAAACGTCGGCAAAATCGCCCAAATTCTTTTTTGCTTACAGCGTATGTCAGAAAATTTAGGTGCTTTTACCAGTGAACGGGAATTTGCCTGATTCTGGTGGATAACTCGGTGGATAATGTGGATAACAATTCCGGGAAACATCCAATTTTGCGGCGTTTTTCCGGTGAAAAGTTTGATTTGAAGGAGCAAGAGCATGCTGCAAACCCCTGCGGATTCGACGCTTTGCGCAGCCCTTTTTGCGCCGGACTCCCCCACGGTGGAGGCGCTGGAAGCACAGTATCCCCCGCGTGAGCTGCCGGAAGGCGCGGCGGTCACCCGCTTCGCGCCAAGCCCCACAGGTTTTTTGCATTTTGGCGGTTTGTTCGGCGCGTTTGCCGACCGCCTGACCGCAAGCGGCAGCGGCGGCGTTTTCATTCTGCGCATTGAGGATACGGATAAAAAACGCGAGGTGGAGGATGGCGTTTCCGGCATTGTGGAGGGTCTGCGGTTCTTTTGCATCAAAATTGACGAAGGCGTGGTTGGCTTTGAACAGGAACGCGGCGCTTACGGCCCTTATACACAAAGCCGCCGTCGGCTGATTTATCACGCCGTGGCCAAGCGGCTGGTGGAACAAGGCTTGGCGTACCCCTGCTTTTGTACGGAGGAGGAATTGGACGAGCTGCGCGCAAGGCAGGAGACTGCGGGCGTCAACAAGGGTTATTACGGCAAATGGACACGCTGTCGCGACCTGCCCTTGGAAGAGCAGCTGCGGCGCGTCCGGGCGGGCGAAGCGTATACCCTGCGGCTGCGTTCGCAAGGCGATGGCAGCCAAAGGATCACGGTGCCTGATTTGATCCGCGGCAAACTGGAGCTGCCCGAAAACAATATGGATGTTGTGCTGCTCAAGGCGGACGGTATCCCCACCTATCATTTTGCCCACGTGGTGGACGACCATTTCATGCGTGTGACGCACGTCATCCGAAGCGACGAATGGCTGGCCAATCTGCCGCTGCACATTGCGCTGTTTCGCGCCTGCGGCTTCAAGCCGCCTAAATACGCCCACACCGCGCCCGTGATGAAGGAAGAAAACGGCGGCAAGCGCAAGCTTTCAAAGCGCAGGGATCCGGAAGCGGCGGTGAGCTACTTTGCCGCGCAGGGCTACCCGCCCTATTGCGTGCAGGAATATCTGCTCACGCTGCTCAATTCCGGCTTTGAGGACTGGCGCAGGGCAAATCCACGCGCAATGCTGGAGGATTATCCTTTTCAGCTCAAAAAGCTCAGCCCCAGCGGTGCGCTGTTTGACTTGCCTAAGCTGGAAGACGTGTGCAAAAATGTGCTGGCGCTTTATTCCGCCGAAGAGGTTTATGCCTTGGGGCTTGCCTGGGCAAAGGAACATGACGCAGAGCTGGCGGCGCTTTTGGAACGCGATCCGGATTATGCCAAAGCACTTCTTTCCATTGACCGGGGCGGCGCGAAGCCCCGCAAGGATCTTGCCCGCATGAGCCAGCTGCGCGAGTATGTCAGCTATTTTTATGATGCGCTGTATCAGCCGGGCTTTACACTGCCGGAACATATTGCGGCGGAGGACGCGGCGCGGATCTTGGCGGCTTATGCGCGGGTGTATTCTCCTGCGGATGACAAAGAGACCTGGTTTGCGAAAATCAAGGCGCTGTGTGCGCCGCTGGGTTTTTCGCCGGATGTGAAGGAATTCAAACGGAACCCGGGGCAGTGGAAGGGGCATGTGGGCGATGTGACAACAGTGCTCCGTCTTGCCGTAACCGCGCGGAGGAACACGCCGGATCTGTGGGCGATTATGCGGGCGCTGGGAGAAGAACGGCTGTGCGCAAGGCTGCAAAACGCATTGGCTTTGTTTGCTGAATCACACATTTACTGAATTTGAAGGAGTTTTCCCATGAGCGAAGAAGCGGCAAAATCCAACTTCATCTACGATTTTATTGATGAAGATCTTGCCGGCGGCGTGAACACCCGCGTGCAAACCCGGTTTCCGCCGGAACCCAACGGCTATCTTCACATCGGTCACGCCAAGGCGATTGCCATCAATTTTCTCACCGCGCAAAAATACGGCGGGGAATGCAATCTGCGCCTGGATGACACCAACCCCTCCAAGGAGGATGTGGAATATGTGGAGGCGATCCGGCGGGACATCCAATGGCTGGGCTTTCAGTGGAAGGACTGCCTGTATGCTTCCAGTTACTTTGCGTTCCTGCACGAATGCGCCTGCAAGCTGATTGAAAAGGGCAAGGCCTATGTCTGCGATTTGACGGCGGATGAACTGCGCACATACCGCGGCACACTGACGGAGCCGGGCAGGGATAGCCCCAACCGCACACGGAGCGTTGCGGAAAACCGCGATCTGTTCCGGCGCATGACCGCCGGGGAATTCCCGGACGGCGCACGCACGCTGCGCGCGAAAATTGATATGGCGTCCCCCAATATCAACATGCGCGACCCCGTGATCTACCGCATCGCCCACATGCCGCATCACCAGACGGGCGACAAATGGTGCGTCTATCCAATGTATGACTTCGCGCACTCGCTTTCGGACGCTGTGGAGCGGGTAACGTATTCCCTTTGCTCCCTGGAATTTGAAAATCACCGCCCGCTTTATGACTGGTTCGTGCGGGAAATCGGCTTTGCCGAGCCGCCGCGCCAGATTGAGTTCGCGCGGCTGAACCTGAACTACTGCGTCACAAGCAAGCGCCGCTGCCATGCCTTGATTGCGCAGGGCTTTGTGCGCGGCTGGGATGACCCGCGCATGGTGACGCTGTGCGGTCTGCGCCGCCGCGGCTGCCCGCCGGAGGCGATCTTGGATTTTGTGAACCGCGTCGGCGTATCCAAGGCCTTCAGCGTGGTGGATTACGGTCTGCTCGAAGCCTGTATGCGCGATCACCTCAACGCCAACGCCCCGCGCACGATGGCGGTGCTTGACCCGCTCAGGGTGGTCATTGAAAATTACCCGGAGGGGAAATCCGAGGAAATCGAGATCGAGCGTCACCCGGAGCATCCGGAAATGGGCAAGGTGCGGGTGCGCTTTTCCCGCGAAATCTTTGTGGAACGCGACGATTTTATGGCGGAACCGATCAAAAAATACTTTCGGCTGGTCCCCGGCGGCGAGGTGCGGCTGAAGGGCGCGTATTTTATCAAATGCTTGGGCTATGAAACCGACGAAACCGGCAAGCCGGTTCTCCTGCGCTGCAGCTATGATCCCGAGAGCTTCGGCGGCACCTCCCCGGACGGACGCAAGGTGAGAGGAACGCTCCACTGGGTGGATGCCGGAAGCGCCGTTGAAGCTGAGGCGCGTCTTTATGACCGCCTGTTCAACATCGAAAACCCCACAGGTGACGATTACCTGGAACACATTAACCCCAATTCCCTGCTGCTGTGCGGGCACTGTATGCTTGATCCCGGCACGGCGGCGGCAAAGCCCGGCGAAACCTTCCAGTTTATGCGGAAGGGCTATTTTTGCGCGGATCCCGATTCCACGCCGCAACGCCCTGTTTTCAACCGCAGCGTTGCCCTGAATTCTTCCTTTTGAGGCAGAAAGGTTGCTTTTCGTATGAACAAGGTAAACCGCATCATTTGCCGCGCGGGCACCGTGCTGCTGGCGTTGACGGTGATCCCCAACATGATCTTCAACACGCTGATTTACATCGTGATCGACCCGGGCTTGGGCGAAAAAAGCCCCATGATGTGGGGCGAATCCATCAGCATTGCCTATGCCTGCCACATGCTGGGTCCCGGCGGTCCGCTGGAGGGCATCGTCAAAGCGCCGGAGGGCGACGTCTCCGCGGTATTGTTTGATCTGCTGCGCCCGGCGGCTTGGGCGGGAATTCTGATCGCGCTGGCGGTTTTGCTGCTCCTTGCCATTGCGGTGATTGCCGCAGCGAGCAACAAAAAGCTGCCCCTCCTGATCCTTGCCGGGTTGGGGATCGTAAGCGTCGCGGCGGCGTTCTTTCTTTTTGGAAAATTCGTGGATGCGGTGCAGGCGCCGGATTTCAACCTCGTCAGCCTGCTGGGCGACGGAATGCTTACAACCCTTCTCGGCGCGTTCTTGAAGCCGAGGGTGGATACCCTGCAATTATCCAAGGGGATTTCGATGCTGTTCGTGATCTTCGGCGCCGTGCTGGTTTGGGTTGGCGGCTTCATCGTGACCACGCCAAGGGAACTAAAGAAGTAACGCAAAAAACAACAAGCGATCAGCTTTATGGAGGAGTTCTGCCTATGCTCCCGCTCACATTTGACCAAAGCCGCCCACTGGATCTGGTTCTCCTGGGCAGGGTGGCAATCGATTTGAATCCCGTGGATTACTTCCAAACCCTGGCGGAAAGCACAACCTTCAAAAAATATCTGGGCGGCTCCCCGGCAAACATCGCCGTGGGTCTGGCGCGCCTGGGCAAAAAATGCGGCTTTTTCGCCCGGGTCTCTGACGACCGTTTCGGCGATTATGCCGTTGCGGAATTTGCGCGTGAGGGCGTGGATACCAGCCGCATTCGCCGCTGCACAAACGGGGAAAAGCTTGGGCTGACCTTCACGGAAATTCTCAGCCGGGAGGAAAGCTCCATCCTGATGTACCGCGATAAAATCGCCGACCTTTCCTTGGAACCGGGCGACATTGACGAGGATTACATCAAATCCGCCAAGGCGCTGCTGATTTCCGGGACGGCGCTGGCGCAAAGCCCCTCGCGGGAAGCCGCGCTCAAGGCGGTCGCCCTGGCGCAAAAGGCAGGCACGCCACTCATTTTTGACATTGATTACCGCCCCTATAACTGGGCAAGCAGGGATGAAACCGCGCTTTATTACGCCCGCGCCGCCGAAGCGGCTGATGTAATCCTGGGCAGCCGGGAGGAATATGACCTGACCGAAGCGCTGCTGGGCGCAGCGAAAAGCGACGAAGAAACCGCCGCTTACTGGCAAAGCAGGAACGCCAAAATCGTGGTGATCAAGCACGGCAAGCGCGGCTCCGCCGCCTATGTCGGCGGCGCGTGTTTTGCGGTCAAGCCCTTCCCCATTCAGGCGCTTAAGTCCTTTGGCGGCGGTGACGGCTATGCCTCCGCCTTCCTTTTCGGCTTGCTGGAGGGCTGGGCGGTTATCGACTGCCTGGAACTTGGCAGCGC
>JAISQZ010000197.1 GCA_031273905.1 Oscillospiraceae bacterium
AAAGGCAGACCACCCGGTCAGCGCTTTGCACGTCAACGGCATTTCCGCGGCTGTCTGTGAATGAAAGCCCTGCGGCGGCGCTTTTGCCCTGCGGCGCACCGCAGGCGGAAAGCGACAAAAGCAGCGCCAGCAGCAGTGCGCCTGTTGTTCTGGCCTTCAATCGGCTGTCCTCCCAGCGCATATTTTGAAACCCGTCAAAACGCCTGAATATGAAACCTGTCGCGTCATTCCGCCAAATTCAACACGCATCCTAGCGCTTAAGCGCACAGACCGGCTGGACATAATCCGTCAGCTTTGTGATGACCGGCGCTTCGCCGCAAACCGCGCAACGGGGGTTCCTTGGCAGCCTGACCTTGCGGAATTCCATCGTCAGCGCATCGAAGGTCAGCAGGCTGCCGGTGAGCAGCTTCCCTGCGCCGGTGATGAATTTGACCGCCTCCATCGCCTGCAAGCTGCCGATCACCCCGCCCATCGCACCGACCACCCCCGCCTCGCGGCAGGTAGGAACGGCATCCGGGGGCGGCGGCTCCTTGAAGGCGCAGCGGTAACAGGGACCCGCGCCTGGCACATAGGTCATCAACTGCCCGCCGAAACGCAGGATGCCCGCATGGGAAAACGGCTTCTGCGCCATCACGCAGGCATCGTTGATCAAAAATTTTGCGGGGAAGTTGTCCGTGCCGTCCAAAACAAAATCATAGTCCCGGATCAGCGCGGCGATGTTTTCGGCGCAGACATATTCCTGGCAGGCGTTCACCCGCACATGCGGGTTGATCGCTTCCATGCTCTCCTTTGCCGAAAGCACTTTGGGCTTGCCAAGATCATTGGCGCTGTGGATCACCTGGCGCTGCAAATTGGAAAGCTCCACTGTGTCCGCATCCGCGACGCCGATTACCCCGACACCCGCCGCCGCCAGATACAGCGCCGCCGGCGCACCCAAGCCGCCCGCGCCGATGATCAGCACCCTGGCGTTTTGGAGCTTGCGCTGCCCCTTCACACCGATCTCCTTAAGCAAAATGTGGCGGGAGTAGCGCTCAAGCTCTTCGTCGGTGAACGCGCCGCCGCCCATAAAATATAAAAATTCAACGTTGTCGCCGTCACGCAGTTCTTTTACGGGGATCTGCCCGGCAGGAAGAAATTCTTCATTGATTGTGACGGTCACATAGAGGGGGTTTTCGATTTCCTCCGCCGCAATCAACTGCGCAACCGTGAGCGGCGCGGCATAGCTTTTTTTCTTGCCGGCAACCGTAATTTCCATCAGTTCTCCTCCAGTTTCTTCACATAAAGCGTATAGGTGCCGTCCCCGTTATCCGCAAGCCTGAGCACCTGCTGCCCCTCGTCCTTCAGGCTGCGCGGCACATTTTGCAGCGGTTCCCCGCCGTTGAGGCGCAGCGCAAGCACCTGCCCAATTTCCAGCTCCTCCAGCGCAACCTTCGTTTTAACAAAGGTCACCGGGCAAACCACCTCCGTGATATCCAAAAACGCGTTACAGCTCAGTTCTGGCATAGGATGACCTCCTCCAATTTTTTGATGAGCGTTTCCCATCCCGCCCGCTCCGCAGTAAAGCGGAAGCGCTCGCCGGGTCTGCCGTGCTCCGTGAAGAAATCCAGGGTTTTATCTGCCACGCGCATCAGGCGCACTTTATCCGTGATGAACGGCACAAACGGCTTCCCCGCGCGGATTTGGTTGCCGAACAGACCGCCCAGCGAAACCATATAGCCCGGCGTCGCTTTCCAGGCATCCGTGGGGCAGGCTTTGACGCAGCGCCCGCAGAAATTGCACGCGGACGGTTCCAGCACAATGCTGCCGCCCCGCTCCTCCAAGGCCCGACTGCGGCAAACCTTTTCGCAAAGCCCGCAGTGGATGCACCGCTCCGCCTGCCATTCCACAAGAAGGCCGCCCTTGATGCCAAAGTCATTTTCCTCCGCCTTGAGGCAATTGTTCTGGCAGCCTGTGATGCCGAACTTGAACTTGTGCGGCAGCTCCCGTCCAAAATAGCGCTCATGCAGTTCCCGGGCAAGCGCTGCGGTTTCGATGCAGCCGCCGGGGCAAACCGCGCTGCCTTGGCAGGCGGTCACCGTGCGTACGCGCGGACCGCAAACGCCGGGCGCCACGCCGCCCGCCGCAAGCGCCGCCTTCACGTCCGCAATGTCCTTCAGGTGGATAAAGGGGATTTCCACCCCCTGCCGCGCGGTCATGTGCACCGCGCCGCGCCCGTAGCGCTTTGCAGTCTCCGCAATGACGGAAAGCTGCGCCGCAGTCAGGTTGCCGCCCGTCACCGCCAGACGCAGAGAAAAATAATCCTTCTGCTTTTGCCGCATGAAACCGCCTTTTTTGAGCAAAGCGTAGTCCGGCTGCGCCATGCCGCCGCGCCTCCTCTCGAATCATAAATCATATAAAACATATGGGAATTTCTATATAATATAGCGGAAGCTGTGTGAAATGTCAATGGATTTTAAAAATATAGCAAGTTGCCCAGTTTTCCCGTTTGGTCAACAGAAATGTTTTCCGGCGTGACCTCTTGACAGATCTCTCCTCTTCCACTATTATATTCATGTAATCATATGGATTTAATATGATAAGGAGGATGCACATGAAATTTCCGCGCAGCGGCATCTCACGGGAAGAAATTTTTCAGACCTTGGCGGAATACCGGCGGCAGGACGGCGACTGGAAACACGGCAAAACCTGGAGCCTGGTGTATTACGCCGGGGAGGAGATCACGCGACTGGTCAAGGATGTATACGGCGAATTCTTCCACACCAACGGTCTCAACCCCTTTGTGTTCCGCAGCCTGAAGCAATTGGAGACCGAAACACTTTCGATGGTGGCGGATCTTTTTCATGGGGATGACCAAACCGTCGGCTCGCTGACCTCCGGCGGGAGCGAAAGCATCCTTATGGCGGTAAAGACCTACCGCGACGAAGCGCGCGCCCTGCGCCCGGAAATCACGCAGCCGGAGATGATCGCGCCAGTTTCCGTCCACGCGGCCTTTGAAAAGGCGGCGCATTACTTTGGGGTAAAAATGGTTCACGCGCCGCTGAAAGAGGATTTTACTGTGGATACGGCGGCGGTGGAACGGCTGATCACACCCAATACCATCCTGCTCGTCGGTTCCGCGCCGCAATATCCGCAGGGGGTGATGGATCCCATTGCCGCGCTTTCGGCACTGGCGCTGAAGCACAGGCTACGCCTGCATGTGGATGCCTGCCTTGGCGGTTTTTCGATCCCTTTCATCAAGGAATTGGGCGGCAGCATCCCGGATTTTGATTTTTCGCTTGCGGGCGTAACCTCCATCTCGGCGGATCTGCACAAATACGCCTTTGCCGCCAAAGGCGTTTCCGCATTGCTCTACCGCGATACGCAGCTCCGGCAATACCAGTATTTTTCTTACGGCGACTGGCCCGGCGGGCTGTTCATCTCCCCTTCCGCCACGGGAACCAGACCCGGCGGCGCGATTGCCTCCGCCTGGGCGGCGCTCAAGTTCATCGGGCGCGAGGGCTATTTGGAAATAACGCGCACCGTGCTGGCAGCCACGCGGCAGCTGCTTGACGGCATCCGCGCGATCCCGGAGCTGTTCATCCTGGGCAATCCCCCCGCAGGCGTTTTCGCCTTTGGTTCCGACCTTTTAAACGTCCATGCCCTGGCGGACATTCTGGAAAGCAAGGGCTGGAAGATTGACCAGCAGTCCAACCCCGATTGCCTGCACTTCATGGTCACACCCGCGCACACCGGCGTTGCGGCGGAATTTTTGGCGCAGCTGCGGCAATCGGTGGAGGAGCTCAAGGCAAACCCGCAGACCGTTACCGAAAGCGTCGCGCTTTACGGCATGAGCGCGGCGATCCCCGACCGCTCGCTGGCGGATCAATTCATCCGTACCGTCTATGGGCGCTTTATGACCGAGGGCGGGGAATTTTCGTTTGAAGGGCTTGGAATCTGACATAATCGTTCGCCGTCCATCTTCCGGCGGAATCTGAACGGCGCAGGCTATGTCAACAGGTTTGGTTCTTGATATTACTTAAATAGGAGGTTGCCATGACCGCAGCAGAGCAAACGAGATCCCTCCCCCGCGCGTCGTACCCGGAAGAGGTCGGCGTTTCATCGCAGGCGGTTCTGGATTTGATCAATGAGTTTGAGCGGCAGGGGATGGAGCTTCACAGCCTGATGGTTCTGCGCCACGGCAAGGTAGCGGCGGAATGCTGGCGCCATCCTTATGCCGCAGAAATTCCTCACGCGATTTATTCCTGCTCCAAAAGCGTTGCGGGCACGGCGGCGGGTTTTGCGATTGACGAGGGTCTGTTTTCGATGGAAAGCAAGCTGCACGAGCTGTTCCCGGAAATCAAGCGGCGGCGGCAGCGCGTGCGCTACGAGAAAATCACCGTGCGGCATCTGCTCAACATGACGGCGGGTCTGACCCTCAACGTGCTGCTGCCCAAGGCGGGGCGCGATGACTGGGTCGGCGATTTTCTGCGTTCCCGGGTGAAGCACGAACCGGGCAAGGTGTTTCATTACGCCAACGAGCACGCCTATTTGATCAGCGTGTTGATACACCGGCTGACGGGGCAGGGCTTGCAGGAATATTTGCGCCCGCGCCTGTTTGCGCCGCTGGGGATTGACCCCTTCTTTTGGGAGACGGACGCCCAGGACCGCGAGGGCGGCGGCTGGGGGATCTGTTGGAAAACCGAGGACAGCGCCAAATTCATGCAGTGTTATCTGGACGGCGGCAAATGGGACGGCAGGCAGGTGATCCCCGCCTGGTGGGTCAGGGAGGCGACCAGCCCGCAGGCGCAAAACCCGGATAATTGCAAAGCGGATTCCCGCGTGGGCTACGGCTATCAGTTCTGGATGTGCCGGGAACCGAACACCTTTGCCGCCAGGGGAATGTTTTGCCAGCAAGGCGTTGTGATGAAGGATTATGACGCCGTGTTTGTTTATACAGGGGCGGACGCGGACGAACAAAAGCCCTTTGAGGTGCTGTATCCGCACTTCCCCGGCGGCTTTGTGGCGCAGGGCGACAGGCCGGATCCCGCAGTCCTGGCGGCGCTGCGCGAAAAAATCGCCGGCCTGACCCTGCCCCCGCCGACTGCGTCCCCGCAGCGGCCGCCGCTGGAAAAAGAACTCAGCGGCGAAACCATCCGCCTGCGCCGCCAGTATTTTTTGAACGCCGTCGGTCTGCCCTCCAGCCTGCTTTCGATGGTGGTCAACCAGCTTTGCTACGACAAAGCCGGCGGCATTGATGACATACGGCTGCGCTTCGGCGAAAACGAGGGCAGCTTTTCCTGGACAGAGGGCAGACAAAGCCGCAAAGAAAATACCCTTCCCTTCGGCTTGGACGGCAGCTTCCGCGAGGGCGCGTTTTCGCTTTCCGGCTTTGATTTTAACGCGCTGAGCCATGCCCGCTGGCTGGACGACACAACCCTGCGGCTGCATATCCGCCCGAAGGAATCCTGTTCCAGCCGGATTTATATCTTTCATTTCCTTGGCGGGCGGCGCGTAAGGATAGAGCAGCGCACCACGCCGCCGCTGGAAAGCATTGCCGAAAACCTGGCGGCACTTTCCCGTCAGTTCATGAATAACAACAAAATCTTCCACTTTTTTGCCCGGAAGATCTTTTGGCTGGCGCCCAAGCTTGTGGAAGCGCCGCTGCGCGGCAGACGCAAAGCAAAATAAATCAGGAAGAAAGCGCGGTGTGGCTTATGGCAGGTGCGGTTTCGGAAAAAACGGCAAAGGGCGTTCCGGGGCTTGACAGGATGGACGGCGGGCGAACCGTCAAAATTTCGCTGGCGTTTGCCTGGATCTCAATTTTCAACGGCGTGCTGGACAGCGGCCTGCCCCTTATCCTCAGTGAGGAGCTTGCGAAAGGCGGTCTGGGACTGGGCGATTTGCAGCGGGGCGCTGTGATGGCGCTGGATAACGTCCTTGGGCTGTTTTTGCTGCCGCTGTTCGGCATGCTCTCCGACCGCAGCCGCAGCAAATATGGCAGGCGCACGCCCTTTATCCTGGCGGGAGGCATCGGCGCGGCGCTGAGCTGGCTGGCGGCGGGGTTTTTCCTGAGCGGGGGACAGCGCCTGGCGTTCCTTCTGGCACTGACGGCAGGGCTGGCCTGCATTGCGATCTCCCGTCCGGCGGCGCTTTCCCTTCTGCCCGATTTCACCCGCTTGGAGCATCGGCGCAGCGCCAATGCCGCAACGCAGATTATCAGTATCCTGGCAACTGGGATCAGCATCGGCATTGTGACGGTGATGACGCCCCGGGGCTTCCCAAAAATATTCTTTGCCACCGCCGCCGCCATGGCGCTGCTGATTGCGCTGTTCGTCGCCACGGTGAAGGAACGACGCTGGCTGGCGCAAGATTCGGCGGATACGGCGGCGGACGAGACGACCGCCGAAGAACCCGCGCCCGCGCCGCCAAGCAGCCGGCGCAACCGGATATTTCTTTTGCTGGGCGTGTTTTTCTTCTATATCGCCTATAACGGGCTGGTATCCTCCCTTGCGCCCTACGCCACACAGGTGATGGGCCTGCACGAAAAGAATTTCACCATCCCGCAGATCCTCTGTTTTTTGGCGGCGGCGTGCGCCGCGATCCCCGTCAGCAAGCTGGCGGCGCACTTCAACCGCCGCATCCTGCTGGCGCTGGGGCTGCTGGTGATGCTGTTTGCCTTTTTGCTGGCAAACACGCAAAAGGGTCTCACGCCGCTGATGTTCGTCAGCTTTGTTCTGGTAGGTCTCGGCTATTCCGTGGCGATTGTCAATTTTTATCCTTTCATGCTGGAGCTTTCCGATCCCCGGCAGATCGGCAAAAATACCGGCATCTACAACAACGCAATGATGCTGGCAATGATTATCACCCCGGTGCTCAGCGGCGCGCTGTTTGAATGGCTGTCCATCCGCATCCTGTTCCCCTACTGCATGGCGGCGCTGGCGCTGGGCACCGCATCCGTTATGCTGATACGCGACCAACGAAAAGCCGTCCATAAAAAGCCAAGGGAAGAATGAGAAATCAGCGCCATATCCCTTGCTGGAAAGTCAAGTTTTTATACAGAGTCCTTGTCAAAAACACCGTAAATACAGTATACGAGGAGGAGGTCGCGCCGTGACCGAACTGAGCAAGGAAGAAATCATCGCCTACGACAGGCAATATAACCAGCACCCCTGGCTGACCGGAACCGTGGAGCCCCTGGCGGTTGCCCGGGGGGAAGGCATCTATTTTTGGGACTATGACGGCAAGCGCTATATGGATATGTCCTGCCAGCTCAGTTGCATGAACCTGGGCTATGGCAACCGCAGGATTCTTGATGCCATGCACGCGCAAATGGAGCTTTTGCCCTATGCCGCGCCCGCCCACGCAAGCGCACCGAAATCGGCGCTCGCCAAGCGTCTTGTGGAGCTGGCGCCCGAAAACATCGCCAAGACCGTGTTCACTTGCGGCGGCTCCGATGCGAACGAGGCGGCTCTGAACCTAGCACGCACCTTCACCGGGCGGCCGAAAATCCTTTCGCGTTACCGCAGCTACCACGGCTCCACGCTGGGATCCGGCAACATTTCCGGCGACCCGCGCCGCTTTGCACTGGAAAACCCCGCCGCAAACGGCTTCCTCAAATTTTTTGATCCCTACATCTACCGCACACCGGTCAGCTTTGCAAGCGGCGCACAGGCAGGCGCCTATTATCTTGCGCAGCTGGAAGAGCAAATCCTCTATGAGAACCCCGCGCAGATTGCCGCGGTTTTTGTGGAAAGCGTCACCGGAGCAAATGGGGTGATTATCCCGCCGGACGGCTACTTGCAGGGCTTGCGTGCGCTGTGCGACCAATACGGGATCCTGCTGGTCTGCGACGAAGTGATGGCGGGCTTTGGGCGCACAGGCAAACCGTTTGCGTTTGAGCACTGGGGTGTCCGGCCGGATCTGATCACCTTCGCCAAGGGTGTCACCTGCGGCTATATGCCCTTGGGCGGGGTGCTACTCAGCAGGGAAATTGCCGATTATTTTGCCGACAGGGTCTTTCAGTTCGGCCTGACCTACAGCGGGCACACCCTTGCCTGCGCCGCCGGGCTTGCCTGCCTGGATTACTATAATGAAGCGAATGTGTTCGCCCGCGTGAACGAAACCGGCAAGCTGCTGGGCGAGCTGCTGGAAGCGCAGAAGGCAAAGCACGCCTGCGTGGGCGATGTGCGCTACATCGGGCTGTTTTCGGCGGTGGAGCTGGTGAGGGACAAACGGACAAAGGAGCCGCTGACACCCTTTGGAGGGGATGTGCAGGGCGTGATGAAGCAGATATTTGCCCTGCTGCGCGAACGCGGCTTTTCCGCCTACGGGCGCGAAAATAATATCAACATCACCCCGCCGCTGACCATCACGGCGCAGGAGCTGCGCAGCGCCTTCGCGATTTTGGACGAGGTGCTTACCCTTGTGGACGGGAGGTATTTGCAATGACAGGAGCAACCGCGTATTCCCCACAGGAGGTGCGCCTGCGCCAAGCGCCGCAGCCTGCCCGGTCGCGGGTGCAGCGGCTGCTGCAAACGGTGCAAAACGCCCGCCCGGTCATTGACATCGAACGGGGGAAATATTTCACGGAAGGCTTTCGCCGGAGCGAAGGGCAGCCGCTGGCGCTCCGCTGGGCAAAGTCGCTTTATCTCTATGCGGAGCAAGCCCCGGTCTATATCGGCGAAGGGCAGCTGTTGGCGGGGCGGGCGGGCGCCGCGCCGCGCTGCGGTCTGCTGTATCCGGAATTGGACGGCGATATCCTCGGCGAAGCGCTGCGCTGCATCGCCATCCGCGAAAATTCCCCCTTTGCAATTGCGGAGCGGGACCGGCGTTATGCGGCGGAAGAAATCGCGCCCTACTGGAAAAACAAAACCTTCCACGAAGCCCTTGCCAAGGCAATTCCCGCCGAAACCCTTCCCCTGACATACAACAATGACGGGGAACGCAGCTCTCGCTTCATCGTCAATGAAACCGCTTCCTTCCGCTCCTCCATCCAGTGGGTGCATGATTATGAAACGCCGCTGCGGGTTGGTTTTTTGGGCGTTAAGCGGGAAGCGGAACAGGCGCTGGCCGAGCTGGACGAATATAACCCCGTGGACAGCGCTGAAAAAAAGCCCTTTTTGCAGGCGGTGATCCTCGCGGCGCAGGCCATCATGCTCTGGGCGAAACGCCACGCGGCACTGGCGGGCAAGCTGGCGGCGGCTGAAGAGGAGCCAGGCAGGAAGGCGGAGCTGCTGCGCCTGGCGGAGGTTTGTGCCCGCGTGCCCGCACACCCGGCGCGGAATTTTTATGAAGCGGTGCAGTGCCAGTGGTTTGTGCAGCTATTTTCGCGCATTGAGCAAAAGACGGGAACCATCATCTCCAACGGCAGAATGGATCAATATTTGTTCCCGTACTACCAAAACGATCTCGCCGGCGGCACCGTCACGCCGGAACAGGCGCAGGAGCTGCTGGAATGCCTGTGGCTTTCCATGGCACAATATGTGGATTTGTACCTTTCCGGGGCGGGCGGCGCGTTCAATGAGGGCTACGCCCACTGGGAGGCGGTCACCGTCGGGGGGCAGACACCGGAGGGAGACGACGCTACAAATGACCTGACCTATCTCATCCTCAAATCCAAGCGGGATTTTCCGCTCAATTACCCCGATTTGGCGGTGCGCGTCCATACCCGCTCGCCGGAGCGTTATCTCCGCGCCATTGCGGAAACAGTCAAGGACGGCGCAGGCTTCCCAAAGCTCATCAATGACGAGGAGGTTGTGCCGCTTCTGCTGGCAAAGGGTGCCGGCTTTAACGAAGCCTTTGATTACGCTGTTTCCGGTTGCGCGGAATGCCGGATGCCCAACCGGGATACCTTCACATCCCCCTGCGCTTACGTCAATTTTGCCGCCGCGCTGGAGCTGACGCTCTATAACGGCGCTATGCGGTTCTATGGCGGTGAGCAGCTTGCGCCCCAAACCGGGAGGCTGGAGGATTTTACAAGCTTCGCGGATTTTTTTGCCGCCTACCTCAAGCAGCAAAAAAACCTGCTCAAGCACGCGTTTTTGCAGCAATACCACGTCAACCGGCTGCGCGCACAGCACTTTGCCGCACCGCTTGGCTCCAGTCTGCACCGGCTGTGCATGGAGGCAAAAAAAGATCTGCACAGCGAACATATCCCCGGCGGAATTGACCTGGGCTATTTCGAGTGCATCGGCTACGCCACGGTGATTGATTCACTCGCGGCGATCAAAAAATGGGTGTTCGACGAAAAGCTGCTCACGCCCGTACAGCTCAAAGAAGCTCTGGAAAGCAATTTTGCGGGGCACGAGGACGTCCGTCTGCTCCTCAGGCGCGCGCCCGCCTACGGCAACGACGACCCCTGTCCCGATGAAATCGGCAAAGCAATTGACCGGGAGGCAATCCGGTTCACGCAGCAGTACTCGCAGGCTCTCGGCGTGCGGCTGGATCTGCGCTATGTGCCGTTCACGGCGAATGTGCCGTTTGGCAAGGTGATTTCCGCCACGCCCAACGGAAGGTTTGCCTGGTCACCGCTTTCGGATGGTTCCTCCGCCTCCCAGGGTGCGGATCTCAGCGGACCCACCGCTGTGCTGCTTTCAAATTACGCAACAAAAAATTACGACCGCAGCCACCGGGCGGCGCGGCTGCTCAATATTAAGCTCAGCCCCGCCTGCGTGGCGGGCGAATCGGGGACGCAGAATCTGATCGCGTTTATCCGCGCCTGGCGCGATTTGAAGCTCTGGCACGTGCAGTTCAACGTCATCAACCGCGAAACGCTGCTGGCGGCGCGGGCGAACCCGGAGGCATACCGCAACCTGCTCGTCAGAGTGGCGGGCTACAGCGCGTATTTCTGCGAGCTTTCGCCGGAGCTTCAGGAGGATATCATCGCGCGGACGGAACACGGCGGGCTTTGAGGGAACGGGCTTTGCTTCTCGGAATAAAAATCGAAGCAAGGTCACGCGGAGGCTGCGCGAAGCCTGTGCGCGTCTACCGCCTGGGCTGATACATTTTGCGGTTATCCAGCGCCCAAACGCCCTTGCTGAATTCGCCGGGCTTGATTCCCTTGAGCGCGGCTTCCATTTCATTGACGCGCGCGTCCAGCAGATCCAACTGCGAAAGCAGCTCCGCCTCCAAAAACAGCGGGCGCACCGCCGCGCCGAATTCCGGCACGCCGTGGTGTGAAAGAAGCATGTGCTCCAGCAGCAGCAGCAGCTCCGGCGCAACGCCCAGCTCCCTTCCTTTTTCCTCCACCAGCATCGCGCCGGAAACCAGATGCCCGATCAGGTTGCCTCGCACGGTGTAGCCGCTTGCCAAGCCGCTGGAGGGCACGACGAATTCCGAAAGCTTTTCGATGTCATGCAAAATCGCGCCGGCACAAAGCAGGTCGGCATCCACGCCCTCATAAAGCGACGCGACGCTCTTTGCAAGGCGCAGGACACTGAGCGTATGATGCAGCAGACCGCCGCGCACCGCGTGGTGCAGCTTATAGGCGGCGGGCCAATAAAGCAGCTCCGCCTCATGCGCTTCCAGCAGCGCGAGCACCAGGCGGCGCAGATCCTCCCGCGCAAAGCCTTCCGCAGTGGCGCGGATTTCAGCAAGCATCTCCCCGGCGGGCAGCGGTGCGCAGGGAACCAATTCCTCCATGCGCACGCTGTCCTTTTCCGTTGCCAGGCGGATGCGTTCCACGCGGAACTGCTCCGTTCCGTTGAACACAGTGACCGCCCCGCGCAGCTTGACGATATCGTTCGGCGCGAAGGCGCCGTGCAGTGAGGGATCATAATCCCAGTATTTTGCGTTCATTTCACCGGAAGCGTCCGCGATGGTCATATCCAGAAAGGGCATCCCCTTCGCTGTGGTTTTGCTTTCCGCCGTTTTGATCAGCGCAAAGCCCTCCAACACGCCACTGGCATTGTTGACACAGGTAAAATTCATCCGTCTCCTCCTTATCCCCTGAACGGCGTCAGGCATTCCAGCAGCTCCAGCCCCTCGCCCCGGATCACATAATCCGGCTCCCCGGCAGGCACAAACAGGCAATCCCCCGCGCACACGGGGATTCCGCCGGCACTGCCAGCGCCCCGCGTAATCGCCAGGGCATAGGGGGCGTCCCTCCGCTGAACAAGCGCTTCGCCGCTGACGCGCCTGCGCCGCAGGGCAAAGCAGGGTGTGCGCGCATAGGAGATCAGTTCCTCATAGCCCGCGCCCATGGGCTTGGCTTCCAGACGATACGCCGCCAGCAGCGCTTCCAGGCTTTGTTTTTCGTAATGAAAGCAGTCAAACATGCGCTCAAAGCCCAAGCCCTGGTGAATCAACTGCTCCGGCACCGGCTCGCCCGCGCAGTCGCGGGTTTCCAGGCTGATGGTAAAATCCGTCGGCTCCTGCACCTCCAGCAGCAGGCAGCCCGGACCGATCGCGTGGGGTGTCCCGCCCTCAATCAGATAAACCTCGCCGGGTCGCACCGGGATTTTGTGCATCAGCGCCGCCATGCCGGGGATATCCTGCGCTTCAAAGAGCGCCTTGAGCCTGGATGGCGTCACCTCCTCCTTAAAGCCCAGCAGGATATAGGGCGCTTCGCCGTTGATTTCCCGCGTTTCCAGGATGTACCACGCCTCGGTCTTGCCGTAATCCGAATGAAAGTGGCTCCGCGCGACAGCGGGATCCGGGTGCACCTGGATCGGCAGCTGCACCGCGGAATCCAGGAATTTGGCCAGCACGCCGAAGTGCGCGCCGAAGCGGGCCAGGTGCGCCGCACCCAGATAAGCCTCCGGCTGTTCCCGGATCATATCCGCAAGATACGCCTCACTTGCGTCCGGGCGCGTCACCACGCTCAGCCCCTCGCGTGCGGGCTGCCCTGCGCGCGCCGGATTGATCGCCTCCACCACGGAAGCCAGCCAATCCTCCGGGAAGCTGCCGTCCACGCCCTCTCTGCCATGCAGCGCGTCCAGCAGCTTCCCGCCCAGGTAAAGCCGCCAGACGCGGTTTTCCTTCATCTTCAGCACATGATTTCCCTCCGCACTCTCTGATTGCTTCCAATTATAGGCGGTTTTGAAATGAAAAGCAAGAACAAAAAGATATATCTTCTTTTTTTGCTTGACTAATTCGGGTCGATGGGGTAAAATAAACGAAGAGTAAGCCAGATGAAGGAAGGGAAGTGATGATAACGATGGAGGATTTTTTCCGGGAAGGCGACAGCCCCGAAGCGCTCGGCGAGGATGTGCTTGCGGATATGGGGCCAGACATTGTAAGCGTTGTTGACGAGGACGGCAAGGAGCATGTGTTTGAAGAACTTGACCGGGTGGAACTGCCCGGCGGCACCTACGTCGCGCTTGCCCCGCTGGTGGGCGAGGAAGAAGACGCGGAGGCGGAGGAAGCGGATGAACTGATCCTCCTGCGCGTGGATGACGAGGAGGGCGAAACCTATCTTTCCATCATTGAGGATGAAACGGAATTCAACGAGGTCGGCAAGGTGATTTCTGACCGCCTTGGCATCCCCTTTGATGTGGTTTAATACGATTGAGCTGTGAAACTATAGACAAGATTTTTGAGATGGTTTTTTGTTGCGCAAGGCGGGGGACGCCAGGCAGGCTGACGCCTGTCAAGGAGGACAACATAGCGAAACGGAAAACCAGCCGAAAAAATTGGCTATCGTTTTATTGCGGGATAGTATAAGCCCACGCCAAAACAAAAAACAGCGTATCTTCCCCCCCTGCTTTGTGCGATACCTGCAGCTGAAATGACCCAACACCGACTTTTTAGGGAGCTTTGCTCCGGCATCGGATTGCAGACCTCCCGCGCGGATCCTTTCGGTGCGCGCGGACGAAGGGAGCGTGAACATGCCGGGCGGCAACCCACCTGCTTTAGGGCAGGTCATTCAAGCTGTTCCCGGCATAGCGGGGGGCTTTTGTATTGTTATCCTGCAAGGAGCGTGTGCCGATGCAACTGCAGCTCTTGGCGCGGGGCGTGTGTGATGTTGCCGCAACGCAGCAGTCGCTCGCCTATGCAAAAAAGGATACGAAAGCGGACGGTACCGTTTTCGCGTCCTTCTTTTTATGTGACTGGGAAACCCTGCAATGCCGTGAGATTCCGGAAATGGCGTATTTACGGGTAAAATTCGGAGAATTGGGCGCAAGAGCCGCCGA
This sequence comes from Oscillospiraceae bacterium, assembly GCA_031273905.1. Lineage (GTDB taxonomy): Bacteria > Bacillota > Clostridia > Oscillospirales > Acutalibacteraceae > WRMQ01. The sequence continues at coordinate 14,112 of JAISQZ010000197.1, forward strand.
TTGGTTTGGCGAAACGCTTACCTGCCGCGCGGCCAGGCTGCCGGACGGCGGTCTGGCGGTCATTGGGGCAGATTTTCTGCTGCACCTTTTCCGCCCGGACGGCGCTCACGCCAGCGCAATCCCGCTGCTTTATCAGGACGCGCCCGCATATGACCTCATTTGTGACGATGACTCCCTCTGGTGCACGGTGCCGCAGCGCAACGTCCTGCTGCAATATTCCCTGGCCGCGCGGGAAGTCCGCCTGCGTGTGGGCGGCAGCGGCGTATTCCCGCAGCCGATGGGTATCTTCCGGCAGCTGGATAGCGCCTTCGTCTGCTGCGTCGGCAGCAAGGATGTGAAAAGCTTCGATCTGGCGCGGTACGAGGTCACAGGCTTCCTCCCCTTTTCGCAGGCGCCAAAAAAATTCTTTCGCATCTTTCGCCGGCATTTTGTCTGGCTGGAAAGCGGGCTTTATGCGGTATTGGCGTATGATAAAACGCCGACGGAAACATAAACGTCATTTGAAACGGAGCGGCTATGCCCTACACATTCTTAATCCCCTGCCTGCTTGGGCTGGAAGGTCTGATCGCCGAAGAACTGCGCGAAATGGACGCGCAGGCCGTGCGTGCGGAAAACGGGCGCGTCCTTTTTGAGGGGGCGCTTTCAATGCTTGCGCGGGCGAATCTGCGCTGCCGTTATGCGGAGCGCGTGCAGCTTTGCATCGGGGAATTTGAAGCGCGCAGCTTTGAAGCGCTTTTTCAGGGAACCAAAGCCCTGCCCTGGGAGGCGTGGATCGGCGCGCGCGATGCCTTTCCGGTGAAAGGCTATTCCCTCAATTCCACTCTGTTCAGCGTCAGCGACTGCCAGGCGATTATCAAAAAGGCGGTTGTTGAGCGGCTGAAGCCCCGTTATGGGCTGGAATGGTTTGAGGAGACGGGCGCGGTGCACCAGATTCAGTTTTCTATCATGAAGGATCGCGTCACCCTGGTGCTGGACAGCTCCGGCGCGGGGCTGCACAAGCGCGGCTATCGCTTGGATGCCGGCGAAGCCCCGTTGAAGGAGACTTTGGCGGCGGCGCTCTGCCGCATTGCCCGGCTGCGCGAAAATCATACCCTCTATGACCCCATGTGCGGTTCCGGCACCATCCTGATTGAAGGCGCAATGATGGCGCGGCGCATTGCCCCGGGGAAAAACCGCAGCTTTGCGGCGGAGCGCTGGGCGCAGATCCCGCGGGAGATCTGGGCGCAGGAACGCGCCTTGGCGGCCGCCCTGGAACGCGAAGCGCCGGATTTCCACGCCGTTGGCGCCGACCTGGATCCCGCCGCGCTGAAAATCGCGCGGCAGAACGCCGAACGGGCGGGCGTTGCCCGGCATATGGCGCTGCACCAAGCGGATTTGAAGGATTTCCGCTTTCAGACCGAGCGCGGCACCCTGATCACCAACCCGCCCTATGGCGAACGCCTGCTGGATGAAGCGCAGGCGCAGGCACTGTTCCGGCTGATGGGCAAGCTCTTTTTGCCGCAGCGCGGGCGCAGCTACACCATCCTCTCGCCCGCCGAAGGATTTGAGCAAAGCTTCGGGCGCAAGGCGGACACAAGGCGCAAGCTGTATAACGGAATGCTCAAATGCCAGGCGTATATGTACTACAAGTGATACCATCCCGCTGTGCGGCACTGCCGCTGTGATTGGGTTGAAACGGTATGCCGCCGCGCACAAAGAATGGCAGGGAATGGCGTAAAAACCATTCCCTGCCTTGATTTTTATGAAAGCGGCACAAGCGCGAAGGAAAACGAAATCGGCTGCGTCACATCCAGGCAGTATTGCTCAAGAACATCCGGTCCGCAGCTGCCGGTGCCGGTGCCACGCATAAAGCCGTCAACGCTGAGGAAGGTCACGTCTTCCTTGCGCAGCTCTTCCTGGTGCGCCGCCGCGGCAAGGCTTGCCTGCGTGTAATGATGCGCACTGAAGCTGAATTTTTGCGGCGCATTGGTAATCCGCAGCCCCTTACCGGCGGCGTCGTGCACGTTGAGCCAGCGTACCTCGCCCCGGTTGCCGTTATCCTGCGGCTTGATGTAAGGCTCGTGCAGGGCATCAACCGTGGTTTTTTCCACCTGGTAATAGGCCTGCGCACGCAGGTCGGGCAGATTTTCGCGCCCGCCCAAACCGTAAAAGCACAGCTGTTCAAGCTCCTTCGCCAAGCGTAGGGTCAAGCCAAAGCGTGCCAATTCGCTGGCGGGATCCATGTCCTGCGTGGGCGCAAGGCCTGCCCGCACTTCTAAAGCGCCCCCGGCGGTAACCGTGCTTTCCACCGTTACGGTAAACCGCGCCAACCCTCTTGTCCGCACCGAAAAAGCAGCCTTCACCCGCACCTGATCCTCCGCCTGAACCGCCGTGATCCCCTCCG
>JAISQZ010000210.1 GCA_031273905.1 Oscillospiraceae bacterium
GAAAGCACTTCCGTCAGTTTCATGCCGTAGCCGCTGGTGGCGGGGATGCCCGCTTCAAAGAAATCAACGTAGTTGTTCACGCTGTGTTCACCGAAGTTGAAGGCAGCCAGGGCATATTCGTTGTTTTCCAGATGCCGGAACAGATACAGCGTTTCGCCGCCGCCGTGGACATGCAGCCGGTAGGCCGGGCGCGCCTCCGCGTCCTGGTTGATGCGCAGCAATTCCTTGTTGAGCAGCGTCGCTTTTGTTGCGTCGCTCATGCTGCGCACATCGCAGCCGATCATCAGGGGGGAGGCCATCATGCACCACAGCGCAAAATGCATCAGGTATTCCGCATCCGTGCAGCCGGAAACAGCGACGTTCCCCTTGCCATACATGCCGACAATCAGCATATCAAGGTCATTGAAGCAGCCGGGGGCGGCGCAGCAGAGCTTTGACACCTGGCTGAGGGCGATATCCTTAAAGGAAACAAAGCTGTCGCCGATATCCCCGGTGGAACGGTACATGTGCGCACCGGAGGAACGGATCCACTTTTCCACTTCGTCGCTGCCCCAGTTGCACGCGGAAAAGAGGATTTCGCGCCCGCTCGCCTTGAGGGCGATCCCCATGCGGTGGTAAAGCAGGGGACCGAAGGATTGCGACGGCTTGTTGCAGAAATCGTATTTCAGGAAGTCTACGCCCCAGTCGGCGAAGCGCTTCGCATCCTGAAACTCATGGTCAAAGCTGGAAGGATAGCCCGCGCAGGTCAGGGTGCCCGCGCAGGAATACATGCCGAACTTCAGACCTCTGGAGTGGATGTAATCCGCCAGAAATTTCATGCCGCGCGGAAACTTTGCGGGATCGGCCGCCAGGTTGCCGTCGGCATCCCGTTCGCGCAGACTCCAGCAGTCGTCAATGACGACATACTCGTAGCCCGCCTCCTTCAGCCCGCTTGCGGCAATCGCATCCGCAGTCTGCATCAGCAATTCCTCTGAAATGTTCTCACCGAAGGTGTTCCAGGAATTCCAGCCCATGGGCGGTTTTTGTGCAAGCATACTGCTCCTCCTCTTGACGTTTTTTTCAGCTTATGCGCGTTGGATTTGACCCAAAAAACATTGCGGCGCAGGGGTGGCTTTTAGCCGCCTGCGGGGCATAAAAACGCGGAAGAACCCATCTATCTGTTTCGTGTTTTGAATCACGCCGATTGCGTATGCTCCTTTTGCGCCAGGCGCAGAGCGTCGTCCTCCGTGCGCACAATCGCATCCGCGATGCTGCCGGTTTTTTTCCAAAGCCGCTCGGCTTTTGTCTTCCAGCGGGCAAAGCCGACGGGTGTTTTGGGATAGGCGCGGTAATGCGCACGCAGCGCGGTTGCGCAGAGCATCCCGCGCAGCATTGCTTTGAGGGAATTGAGCGAAATCTTTTTCGCCGCCACCCCCGCCAGCAGCCGCCCTGCCAGCTGCGCCGCTTCGCGCGGCGGCATATCGTAATTATAGTGCCGGTTGACCCGCGTCAGGGCGCTGTCGGAAAAAACAATGTCATGCGCGAACATGTAGTCATTTTCTTCCGCCGCGCTGTCGCAGGCGTTTGCCAGCACCGCGCTGATATAAGCAAAATCTGCGCCCTGCGTTTTGGCATAGCTGACGTTATATCCCCAAAGGGCTGCTTCGCTGGGGCAAGCGCCGTTTGCCATCGCCCGGGCGGCGGCCTTGGCGGCGTGCTCACAGCCCACCCATGAGGAGGTGACCCCCTCGCCGCTGAAGGGCTTGGTCATGCAGGCGCTGTCCCCAATGCAAAGGAAGCCGTCCGCCACCATGGAATAGGGCGGCTGGCGGTAGGGCGTAACGCCGCGCTCCACGCGCAGCTCCGTCATTTCCGGCAAGGGAACCGCCCTGCGAAAGCGCTCATGGCAAAGCTCCGCGTATTCATAGGAAAGGTTGGAGGCGCTGCCCAAGATAAAGCAGCCGTCCTCGTCGGTCTGCCCGATCCAGCTTTTGTATTGCGCGTAATGAACCGGCGCGCTGATGTGGAACGAGCCGGGTGCTTTGAGACGCACAAAATGCATCGAGACGTAAAACATATCACGCGCTGTGATCTCGGAGGAATCCAGCGTTTGCCCGCTGACCCTCCTGCGCGCGACCGAACAGATACCGCTGCAATCGGCAGTCAGGCGCGCACGCAGCGCTTGTTCCCCTTGCGAGCCGCGCAGCAGTGCGCCGTTGATTTTTCCGTCCTCGCTACGCAGAAAGTCAACAAATTCGGTCTGGTAAAAAAATTCGGCGCCCGCGGCTTCCGCCCAGGTGCGCAGCCGCTTCAGGAACGGCGCAAAGCGCAAAAGCAAATTCGGGCATTCACTCTTTTTTTCGTAACGGTCAAACGCGGAACGGTATAAGCCCGCCGCAAAGCGGTTCGCATACTCCGGGTCACCGGGCTGCGGAGGCTTGATGCCGTAACGCGAAAATTTTTGTTCATCAATGTGGAATAAGCTGAGCCGCGCACCAAGCGCCTCCGGCGTTGCTTTGTCGACCACCGCGACCGAAAAGCCCTTCTCCGCCATCAGCCTGGCAAACATTATCCCAGTAGGTCCGCTGCCCACCACAAGAACATCATAAGCCGCCTTCAAATCATTTGCCCCCTTGCGCCTGATTTGTGCTCTCCGCAGAAAGAATCTAACTTATTGTACAGGGAAGGGAGCAAAAAAGCAAGATGTTTTTTGGAAAATGTTCCTGATTTTGAAGATTGCAAGTTGAATTGCCGCAGATTCCAGTTAAATTTTTAAGGTTGATGCTTGTGAAATCCGCACTTCCCTCTTGCGCAAACGCCCCTGGAAAATCAACAAAGCCGTTCAAGACATTTGATTTCCTACAAATCATAAAACAATGATTGCAACAATCCTTTATCAGTGATATAATATAGCCAGTTCAGAAAGGAAAGTTGCAGCGATGACGAAGGCAAAGCAAGAGTTTTACAATGCGGCTTCAAGCCTCAAGCGCAGCGTCATTCGGTTTTCGAACAATGTATCAAAAGAACTGTATAAACCGGACGCAAATTTCGTGCGGGACATGCTTTTGGGTATGATGACGGCGCAGGATGTGAAATTGACGAAAATCGCCGCTGCGCTGAAGGAGGAAATTTCGCTCAAGCATACCGAAGAACGCTTGCGCCGCAAGGCGGCAACTTTCGCCGGGCAAAGCAAAATAGAACCGCTTTACATGGCAAAGGTTCTGAAATCCTGCCGCCCGGACACACTTTTGCTTGTTGACGGCGGCGACATTGCAAAGCCTTACGGAAAAAGGTTTGAAGGCCTTTCGTGGCTGCGTGATGGCTCGGCGGGAAAGCTGGAAAAAGGGTTGCCCACGGTCGGCATCCTCGCGCTGATGCCGGACAAAATGCCGCTGCCTGTTTACGAGAAAATTTACAGCTACGAAAAAGAGTTCGTCAGCGAAAATCACGAAGCCTTTCTGGGCTTGGATTTTGCGCAAAAATATTTTTCAAACGAAACGATTCGCGTATTTGACCGGGGCTATGACAGCACGATTATCTGCGGGAAGCTGCTTGATTCCAGCGTTAAGTTTATTGTTCGCGCACACGGCGCGTGCATGGTGACGCACAAGGGCAAAGCCATGCGCGTTTTGGACGTTGCCGCGCATTTTAAAGGCAAATATGCGCTTGATTTTACCGACCAGAAGGGGAAAACTGCACACTGCAAAGTGTGGATCACACGCATTGAAATGGAGGAGCATCCCCTCAATCTTGTGATTTGCCACGGCTTCGGCGAAAAACCGCTGATGCTGATGACAAATGTTTTTGACGATGACAACGCCATTTGTATCGCGCTCGCGAAAGGCTATCTTATGCGTTGGAAAATCGAAGAATTTTATCGTTTCAAGAAACAAACCTTCCACTTTGAGGACATGCGCGTAATGACGTTGGAAGCGATGAACAACATCAATTTTCTGCTCAATTTGCTTATCGGATTTTTGTCCATGCAGGCGACCGGCGGAAAGAATCAGCCGGCCATCGTGCTTCTTGTGAACCACGTGAAACGCATATTTGATCCCAAAAACCTGCTTTATTCGCTCTGCGTTGGAATCTTCGCCGCATTTGCCCTCGTCTGAGCTGGGCTGCCACGCCCAAGCCGGTCTGTCGCGCCCCTTCCCGTTGCGCAAATTGCCTTTGCCTCGCTTCCCGCTATGGAATCAATGAAAATTGAATGGGCGGCTAAAAAGACGAAACAGCAGGCAGGACTTGCCGCATCTGCGCACCCCTGTAAGAATCTTGATGAAGCCGCATGTTCTCAAGTGCATTTTTCGTCGGTTTCATCAGAATCGCGAATGCCCAAATCATTCCCCAGAATCACGCCGGGCTGGATGCTGTGCTTGCCGTATTTGCCGCGGATTTGATCCATCGCCTGTTCAAGTTTCTCGGTCTTTTTCGCCTTGGCATCCGAAGCTTCGCCAAACAAGCTGAGCTGCTCGACCGCTTCATCCTCCGGCACAAGGTTCCCGGCGGTGATGGTCAGCATACGGATTGGTTTTCCTATGCTCCACGAGGCTTTGATGAGTTCCATGGCCGTTTCGGTCAGCGCCGCCGCAAGCTGGGTGGGGTGGCTGGTGGTCTTTTGCCGCTGGATGGATTTGAGTGCGCTGTCCTTGATCGTCACTTGAACCGTCATGCATTTCAGCCCGTGCCGGCGCAGCCGCAGCGCCACGGAATCGGCCAGGGCGATGACCCCGGTGCGGATATCGTGTTCGCTGATCAAATCCCGCTTGAAGGTCAGACCGTTGCCCACGGACTTCACCGGCTCTTCCTCGCCGATGCGCTTGACGGGGCTTTCGTCCAGCCCGTTTGCGGAACTATGCAGCTCGCCGCCCATTTTGCCGAACAGACGGCGCAGCATTTTCTCGTCCGCCGCCGCCAAATCCCCAATGGTGCGGATGTAATGCCTGTGCAGCTCTTCGGCGGCTTTGTGCCCCACGCCGAACAAATCCCGCACAGGCAGCGACCAAATCACGTCACGGTAATTTTCCCGGGTGACGACGCAGATGTTGTTGGGCTTGTTGATGTCGCTTGCCACCTTGGCGAAAATCTTGTTCCAGCTGACGCCGATGGAGATGGTCACGCCGGTTTCCCGCTGCACGCGCCGGCGGATTGCGTGGGCGAGCTTCGCGCCCTGCTCCATTGGAGAAAGGCGCGAAGCGCAATTGGCGACAGCGTCACGCTGCCCAAAGATGTGCAGACTGCCGGTTACATCCAGCCACGATTCATCCACGGAAAAACGTTCCACCTGATCGGTATAATCGGCATAAATTGCGTTGATGCGCACACAGAATTCGCCGTAGGTGTGGTGCCGGGGCGGGGCGAGAACCAGGTCGGGGCACTTCTGTTTTGCCGACCAAATGGTTTCGGCGGTCTTGACGCCAAAGCCCTTGGCCAGCTGGTTTTTGGCAAGGATGATCCCACGGCGGCTTTCCGGATCACCGGCCACCGCCATGGGGATTTTTTTATATTCGGGATGAAAGGTCTCCTCCACCGACGCGAAAAAGGAATCGCAGTCGCAGTGGAAGATGATACGATCAGAGCCTGGCTGGCAGTCATGGCTCATGTGGGTCACCTACTTTACTCCGTCTCCTCCAGCTTTCATTTCTTTTGCTGCCCCGCCTTAAAATGGCGTTTTGAGTTTCCCTTTGAAAACGGCGATGGTTTTTCTTATCCAAGCGCCACATCTAAAATCATCATCAGCACAAAACCGACGGCGACACCGACCATGCCGATGTTGGAATGCCCGCCCTCTTGCAGCTCCGGGATCAGCTCTTCGACCACCACATAGATCATGGCGCCGGCGGCGAAGGCCAGCAGATAGGGCAAAACCGGCACCAGAACGCTGGTCAGCAGGATGGTGACGATTGCCGCAACCGGCTCCACCGCGCCGGACAGCGTGCCATAGAGAAAGGCTTTGCCCTTTGAAATGCCCTCTGCTTTGAGCGGCATGGAAACAATCGCCCCCTCGGGGAAGTTTTGAATGGCGATGCCGATGGACAGCGCCAACGCGGCGGAGGCTGTGATGCCATCGGTTCCCGCCAGCAGCCCCGCAAAAACAACGCCGACCGCCATGCCCTCCGGGATGTTGTGCAGCGTAACCGCCAGCAGAAGCATGGCGTTTTTTCCCGCTTTGCTATGTAACCCCTCCGCCTTTTCGGCGTTTTGATGCAGGTGCGGGATCACGCTATCCAGCAGCAGCAAAAACCCGATGCCGAGCAGAAACCCGACCGCCGCGGGCAGCCAGGGCACGCCGCCCTGTTCGCGCGTCTGCTCAATGGAGGGCAGCAGCAACGACCAGACGGAGGCCGCGACCATCACGCCGGAGGCAAAGCCCAGCAGCAGCTTTTGCAGCCGGTTTCCGATTGCCCTGCGCAAAACGAGAACCATTGCGGCGCCAAAGGTCGTGCCCGCGAAGGGGAGAAGCAAACCAAGAATGACATCCGTATTCATCAATAGACCTCCCTGTAGCGTATGAATCGCCGCCCGTTCCGGTGGCATGTGGGCTTTTTCCCCCCTTGCGGGGCGGTTCAGTTCCTCATTCGTCGCAAGCTTCGGATTTGTCGGCGGCTCCGCCGCTGCGTATCCACGCGTCCGCTTCAGAAATTTTAAACGTTCATTCCTCTGTGACTGTGTGGCACAAAACAAGAGGTATTGACTTTTTTTACTGCCTGTGCTATACTTTTAGGCACAACCATGCGTTTTATCTGGTTGCAGTAAAAATCCTTGGCATCCGAAAAGAATATCTATTGGTTTTGTTTTGCTAGAATCAATTTTTTATTTTTAAGTCGGGTTGCCGGTTTCGAGGTATATCCGGAAATTTTTGCGGGTGTAGTTTAGTGGTAGAACTCCAGCTTCCCAAGCTGGTCGTGTGGGTTCGATTCCCATCACCCGCTCCAGCGACCAAGCCGCCGCGCCCAATTCGCCCCATATCGTTGCGGTATGGGTGCGGTTGTTGTCCTGCGTCCAGACGGCATCTTTTTTGGCAGCCTATCACATCTTGGACAATTGCTTGGATGCAACAGAAAAGTCCTCGCGCACGCAGAACAGCCCTTGACACAAGGGTTGCTGGCATTGCAGGGGGCGGGATTTGGCTTCAAGTGAAGCTGGATCCTGCCCCCTGTTTTACTTTGCCGTTGGCTTTGCCCAAACATATCGTTGATTGAATGAATTTTACCTAAATAAGAACACACACGGAAAACGCGCGGTGGTGTTCTATCCCGCGGACGACAGCACGAGCAACCATGAACAGACCCCGCGCCCGCGTTTCTCCCGTCAGAGCTTATCCGCCTTGCGCAGCACGGCAATCAGCTGCGGCGCGAAGAGGCAGGCAAGGAAGTTGCTCAGCCCGTGGATGGCGTCAAACGCCAGACCGGCGGCAATCCAGGACAGCGTCCCACGCAAATCCAGATGCCCAAGCAGCGCCCAGACCGGCGCATAGAGCGTGCCGAACGCCAAGCCGTGCAAACCCGCGACCAGCATATAAGAAAGCCGCTGCGGGAGCTTTTTTTTCAGCCATTCCGGAAAACGCCGCTTGGACGGACCCGTGGGCAGCAACATCGCCGCCGCCCAAAGGATTGCCCAAATATAGAGATCCGCCAGCCACCAGCCAGAAAATCCCCCGCGCACACCGTCAAGCAGCACATAAATATAGATGGGATACAGCGCCTTCGCCCGAAAGACCACGGTGATGGAAACAATAAACAGACCCAGCAGATGTATGTTTGGCAAGCTTTCCATCGCGAATTTGAGCCCGAACATAATGCTGCCCAGCAACGCGAACAGCACCATTTCGCGGATCGATAAATGTTTTTTTCGATTTTCAGGCCTTTTCAACAACAAAGGCATATGTCGCCCCCGGTTCTATCGTCGTCGCGTCAACGCCAGCCAGCGAATCCTTTCCATTGATGGTGAACTTCCAATAGGCGTTGTCGGTCTCATACTTCACCGTCACGCCGTCCACGGTTTCCACAAACAGGCCGTAATCGCCAACGGTGCCGCCGATCATACCAAGCCCGAGCAGCGCCGCGCCGACGGTGCGCTCGTCCGTTCGCACCGTAAAATATTTGACGGAACCATCCGCCGAACGCACCTCCAGCGAAAAGACCTGTTCACCCTCGCCGACCGACTGCGCAGCGCCCTGCCGTGCAGTCTCAGCGGCGGTCGCGCTGCCTGAGACGGAGGTAGGATGCTCCGCCGCACCGCCTGCGCAGCCGGTCAGAAGCAGCGCAATTGCCGACAGCAAGGCAAGCAGGGCTGTTAAAATACCGCGTTTCATGGCAATCTCTCCTTAAGGATCTAGAATACAGCTCCTATTGCAAAAAACGCTCCTGTCAGGGAGCGTTTTGCAAATCCGATTATGATTTTTGCAGCAGCTTGGTCAGCGCGGACTTTTTGTGCGCCGCGTTGTTCTTATGAATCAGCCCCTTCGCGGCCGCTTGATCCACCTTGCGGATCGCTTCCCGCACCAGCGTGCCCTTGGCTGCGGCGTCATCGGCGGTTTGCGCTTTTTTGATCGCGGTTTTCAGCGCGGACTTCTGCGCCTTGTTGCGGGAAGCCTTTGCGCTGTTGATGAGCACCCGCTTTTTTGCGGATTTTATATTCGGCATTGGCATTGCACCTCCTTTCCACTTATACAAGAACATATTCTAACATAAACGCCGAAAAAGTGCAAGTGGTATTTTATTTAACTTCCCACGAATCATAAAAAGCGAATTCCAAAAGTAAGTTCCATGACGGTGGATTTTAGTCTGGAAAATGCTCTTTTCCGGGCTTTTTTTCGTGTGCGCAATTCTCTTGATTTTGGGTCAAAAACGTCCTTGCTGGGGCGTCCAACAGAAAGAACGCTTTTGCTTCGGCAAGGGCGTTTTCCTTTTTAAAAGCGAAACGCAGAAAAAAAGTATGACGCTACTTGACAAGCGAGACGCAGCATAATATAATGAGTAAAATATAAATCATACTGAGTAAATCTTGCTTGGAGGATTCTCTATGTTTACAAGAAAACTGGTCCAGCAGCTCATAGAACGGCTTTGCGAACCGCGCGGCTTTATTCAAATCGTTGTCGGTCCTCGGCAGACCGGCAAGACCACCGCCGTTGTTCAAGCGTTGGAAAAGCTTCCGGTGGGGCAGCATTTTGTCAGCGCAGACGACCCGAATCTCGTGTCGTTAGAGTGGATCCGCAATGAATGGGAGCAGGCGCGTGCGCTGGCCAAAAACGGCGAGGCTATTCTCATTATTGACGAGATTCAAAAAATCGGCAAGTGGTCATCGATGGTGAAACTGCTGTGGGACGAAGATACAAGGCTGCATGTCCCCTTGAAAGTGATTTTAACCGGTTCCTCCTCGCTGCTTTTGCAAAAAGGGCTTTCTGAATCGCTGATGGGGCGATTTGAAATGCTGTATTCACCACATTGGAGTTATGCCGAATGCAAAGAAGCGTTCGGTTACAGCTTGGAGGATTTCCTGTTTTTCGGCGGCTATCCCGGCGCAGCTCAGCTCATCAAGGATGAAGACCGATGGGCACGATATATGGGCGCTTCCATTGTGGAGCCGACCATTTCGCAGGACATTCTGCTCATGGAGGCAGTGCGCAAGCCCGCACTGCTGCGCACCCTGTTCATGCTGGGTTCGGGATACAGCGCACAGGAGTTGTCTTTTACCAAGCTGCTCGGGCAGCTGCAAGACGCAGGAAACACGGTGACGCTCGCCCATTATCTGGAACTGCTCTCGAAAGCCAGTATGCTCACCGGGCTGCAAAACTATTCCGGCAATCAAATCCGCGCCAAGAAAAGCTCTCCCCGGTTTATGATCTTTGATACCTCCTTGCTCACGTATGCCAGCGGGACGAACCGCCGCCGTTTGCTGGAGAACGCCACCGACAAAGGTCGTTTGGTAGAAAGTGCGGTCGGCGCGTATCTGTTGGCGCGCGGCAAGGAGGAAGGTTTTGAGGTCTATTGGTGGCGCGACAAAAGCGATGAGGTGGATTTTGTCATCAAAAAAGGCGCGGCGGTGACCGCACTGGAAGTGAAAAGCGGCAGGGTGAAAAACGTAGGAGGAAGCCTTGTATTTAAAAAGCGGTACCCGGAGGCGCTTTCGTTGATTATCGGCAGTGCGAATACGCCTTTAGAGGATTTTCTGCTGGGGAACAAACCGTTGTTTTTGTAACCAGATACCGGTTCACACGCCCCGCAAATTTCAGTTGACGAACAGCTCTTTTTGTGTTTCAGTAGCTCCTGCGTAGCGATTGAAACGTTTTCGCTTTGTAGATTGTAAACAGGCGGATTGTTTCATCTCACGGGCGGGGCTACTCTTACGATGGAAACAAAAGTAGACAACACAATTGTGCAGAATCTGGCAGAAAG
>JAISQZ010000224.1 GCA_031273905.1 Oscillospiraceae bacterium
CTAGCGCCTTGACTTGCCCCTGCGGGGTTGCGCGATCGGCGGGCTTGCGCCCTTCTCTCACTCGGCAAACCGCCGACACTACGGGAATTCTTACGGAAATAGATTCGTCTCCTATTTCCATTTCCATGCTGTTCGTGATTGCCATCCTCCAGAACTCGCCGTCGGATGTTCAGTTTCTAAAACCGTGGATCGGCGCAGGGATGCGTCCTCCTCGACGCATGAATTCGGCGCATCCGAAGCGGTTTACTTCCATGATCGGGGCCTCGCCAAGCAATCCTCCGAATTTGGCCGTGTCTCCCGCGTTTTTTCCAGCAACTGGGATGAGGCGAACAGCAGTCGTCTTGTTGTTGATCATGCCGATGGCCATTTCGTCCAGAATTATGCCTGAGATTGTCTCGGCTGGCGTGTCTCCAGGAATGGCTATCATGTCGAGCCCTACTGAGCATACACAGGTCATGGCCTCCAGCTTTTCCAGCGTCAGCGCACCCAGCTGCACGGCCTCAATCATGCCGTGATCCTCGCTGACGGGGATAAACGCGCCGCTCAGACCGCCCACATAGCTTGAAGCCATGATGCCGCCTTTTTTGACGTTGTCGTTCAGGATGGCGAGCGCCGCAGTGCTGCCCGGCGCACCGGGTGTATCCAAGCCCATTTCCTGCAAAATTTCAGCGATGCTGTCGCCCACGGCGGGGGTCGGCGCCAGGGAGAGATCGATGATCCCGAAGGGAACCTCCAGCCGCCGGGCGGCCTCCCGCGCGACGAGCTGCCCCACACGGGTGATTTTGAAGGCTGTGCGCTTCACTGTTTCGCAAACGGTTTCAAAATCCGCGCCGCGCACCTGTTCCAGCGCCCGCTTGACCACGCCGGGACCGCTGACGCCGACGTTGATCACCAAGTCGCGTTCACCCGCGCCGTGGAACGCGCCCGCCATAAAGGGATTATCCTCCACGGCGTTGCAAAACACCACCAGCTTCGCGCAGCCCACGGAGCCGCTGTCCCGCGTCAGCAGCGCGGTTTGCTTGATGATCCGCCCCATGCGAGCCACGGCGTTCATGTTGATGCCCGCGCGGGTGGAGCCGACGTTGACGCTCGCGCACACGCGTTCGGTCTGCGCGAGCGCTTCGGGGATGGAATGCACCAGCGCGAGGTCGCTCTGGGTGGAACCCTTTTGCACCAAAGCGGAAAACCCGCCGATGAAGTTGACGCCCACCTCCCGCGCGGCGCGGTCAAGCGTGCGGGCAATCTCGGCATATTGCGCCGCGTCCGCGCACAGCGAAGCCGCCGCCTGGGCAATCGGTGTGACAGAAATGCGCTTGTTGACCACCGGGATGCCGTATTGCAGGGCGATATCATCGCCCACCCGCACAAGCCGCGCCGCGCTGCGGGTGATTTTATCATAGCAGCGTTCGCAGAAGCGGGGCAGCGTTTCCGCCGCGCAATCCAGCAGACTGATGCCCATGGTAATGGTACGCACATCCAGGTTTGCTTCCGCAATCATGCGGTTGGTCTCCTGGATTTCCATTTTTGAAAGCATTTGCGCCTCCTATATCCGGTGCATGGTGTTGAAGATTTCCTCGTGCTGGAGCTTGATTTCCACGCCGATGCTTTTCCCAAGCGTTTGCAGCTCGTCGGCGCATTGCTCAAAGTTTTGCCCCGCCAGGCTGCCAAGTTCCACAATCATCATCATGTTAAAATAACCCTGCACGATTGTTTGCGAAATATCCAGGATATTGATCCCGCGCCCGGAGAGGTAGCCGCACACCTGCGCAATGATGCCGACGCGATCCTTGCCCAGCACCGTGATGACCCCCTGCATAAACATCCCCCCACCTGAAAATCTGCATTTACGGGCTATATTGTACCACGGATCCAAAAAAAACACAAGCCAAAAAAACGCATCCGCCCGGGATCAGACGGAGCCGATCCCGGGCGGGTTTGCTGCTGCTTATTTTTGTTATTTGCCGGCCAGCGCCTCAAAGGCGGCCAGTGCGCGCGGCGCGGCCTGGCTGCTGACGGCGTTGAGTTCCTCATTGCCGAAGAGGATGAAGCTGTGCACGTCGTTGGGCAGAAGGATATAGCCGGTTTGGTCGTTGGTCAGACCGAAGACCAGCAGCTCCCTTTCGCCGCCGACGGTTTCCTGCATCGAAGTGAAGCTGAACGCCTCGCCGGTCCAGGATTGCGCCGCGTCCAGACCGCCGCCAAAGGCAAGCGCCGGTTCCAGCTCGCCGGGGATGATTGCCACGGCAAGCTGCTCGCCAAGCTCAAGATAACCGATTTCCGTAACCAGTTCCAGCTCCAGACCCAGCCAATCCTTCTGAACCGCAGTGGCGTCGAGCATCTTAAGCCGGAAGAACAGGCGGTGCAGCGGATTTTCCACCGGGACGGTGTATTCCTTATGCCGCACGTTGAGGATCGGCGCGACCGCTTCCTCGTCCTCCGCCGGGATTTCCGCCAGCTTTTGCCCAAGCGCGGTGCCGTAAGCCACCATGTTTTCAAATTGGGAAGCGCCCTCCACCTGCACGGGTGCGGTATCCAGCGTGATTGCCAGCTGTGCGCCCTGGATCAGCTGGAAGTTCGCGCCCGCTTCCTCATTGACAGCCTTTTCCATGTAATAGGGGAAATCGCCGGTGATTTCGCGGTTTTCCACGCCGTTGCCGGTGCAGTGGATGGCAAGGTTGACCAGCCAGGTTTCCTTCGCGTCTTCACCGCCGCTGAGCGGGACAAAGCGCAGGCGGTGCATGTCGCCGTCAAAAACCTCCGGCGCGCGCTTGTCGCGGATGTATTCAGAAATATCCGTTTTGGCATAGGTCAGGGCGCCGGGTTCCATGCCGCGCACCGCCGCCTTGGCGGTTTCCGCCGTTACTTTGTAGAGGTTTTCCATAAAGCCCGCGTTTTTGCCGCTGTAAGGGGCGTATAAGCCCGTGATGTTGCCGAAGGGGTTGAGGAACAGCGCTTCGAGCAGCGGTCCGTTCATGCCCAGCGTATCGATCACGCTGTGCTGGTGCAGCGCGGAGACGTTGATGCTCACGATGTTGTTCGCCTTCGCGAAGGTGCGCAGCTGCTCGCGGATCCTGCGCACATCCTTGGAGGTGATGCCGAAGGCATCAAGGGAAATGAGCAGCACGGTGCCGTTGCCGCTATCGTCGCTGAGCGCGGTCACGCGCACGCGCTGATCGTCAATGATTTCGGTGGGGGTCTTTTTGTCGATCAGCACGGTTTGCCCCGCGCCCACCAGACCGCCGGAAACGTAGTGCTTGCCGTCAAGGACATTTTCGGTAAGCAGGCTGCCGCTTGCGTAACCGAGCAGCCATTGCGCGTCGCTATCCGGCTCCGTCTGAAACGCATCCATGCCGGGATAAAAATCTTGGCTTTGCGTATAGCTTGAGGGCATGGGCAGGCTGGGGATCAGCGCCGTGATGCCTGTGAGCAGGCCCTTGAGCAGTTTGTCGCCCAAATCGTAGAAAAACGCCGTGGTGTCATCTGGCGCGGCCTGCCCCTCCGCCGCGGACGGCGCTATCATAGAGCCGAACAGCAGACAGACACTGAGCAGAACTGCCAGGGTGCGTTTCCATTTTCGATTCATCATCAATACCTCCACTAAAAATTGGTATGTCCATTATAGCACAGTGCGGAAAAATTGCAATGGGATTTTACACTTTTGGTTGTATTTTCATGAAAGAGCGCAGAGGCGCAGCAAAAGCCCGGCGCGTTGCCTTGCGTAACGGAAAACAAAGCGCAGCTTGCAGCGCAGGGAGCGCAGCCGCATTTTTGCCTTGCGCTGTTTTTCCTGCGCCTCCCCCCACGCAAAGCGCAGTGTGCGGCGCTCCATTGCGTCCACCAGAGCCGCTGCCGGTTCGGCGGAGGTCTCGCCGCTCACAGTGACGGCAAGGAGGAACAGTGCGCCGTCTTCCGGCAGAACAAGGGTTGCCGGCGCGCCCCGCAGCGGCAGACGCACATGGAAGACGGCGCACTGCGCGGCGATTTTGTCCTCCCAGCCCGTTTCCGTTTGCTGATGCAGGTGCGTGCAAACCCAAGCGGGGGCGCAGTGCTTCACAAAGCCGCTTTCCATAAAGCTGAACAGATCGCCGCCCGCGATTGCCGCAAGGCTAGCGGGAACGAAACGCGCAAGCGCTGTTTCCCCGAGAAGGAAGCCCGCCGTGCGGTCGCCGCCAAAATTCAGCAGCAGCAGATGCGCTTCCCGCCCGGCGGGGAGCCACAGCGCCTGCCCCCGGCAGCGCAGGGCGTTGGCTTGCGCCGCGCCGCCCAGTTGAAAGCGCAGCATCCCGCTTTGCAGCGCCGCAGGGAAACGCTCACCGGGCAGGGCAAGGCGCGGGGGCGAGCAGCCCTCCCAGCCCCGACCGTCCGGCGGACTGTGGTGGAAGGCGGTGAGGCTGCAATCCAGCGGCAGCGGCAGCTTGACCTGCTCCGCGGCGGGGGTGGCGGCGGGCGGCGGCTTGATGCGCAGCGCAAAGCTGCGCAGACCGAAGGGTTCCATTGAAAGCCGCAGCACACCCCCCTCCAGCACGGCGCGTCCCGGTGTTTGCACAGGCTCCTCGGAAGCATAAACCTCGCGGCAGGACAAAATGCCCCCGCCCAGGCGCAGCGCCGCTTCCGGAAGCGGACGCCCCCTAGTCTCCTGGACGCGCAGGATATATTCCGGGTCGGGAGCGTCCGGCGGGGCATCTTCCGCAAGCTTGAAGCAGCGCAGCGCCAGCGCCGGGTCAATCCGCCCGAAGGAAAGCTCGGTCAAACCCCGCGCCCCGGGAGCCGCCCGCCGGTTTTCCGGCAGCAAAAACGCCGTGAGCGGCTGCCCGAAGCAACTGCCCGCCCGCACCGCGCCGTTCGTCCAATCCCCCCCGTGGGGGAACAGCCCGAAGGCAAAGCGGTTGCGCCCAAAATCCAGCAGGTGCGCGTTGCCGCGACTGCCGGAGCGCGGGCTGTAAACCGCCGTCAGGCGCAGGCTGTGGCTGTTCGGCATATCCCAGCCCGTGCGGCTGTCGCTCAATATGGAAAGACCGAAGTCCCCTTCCCCGCCGCTGAGATCCGCCCATTGCTGTGCGGGAACCTCATAGCGGCGCACCGTGTTTTTGCCGCGCCGGATCACGCCGCAGCCCAGGTCATAGACCGCCTCCCGGCACCGCGCCCGCACACAGAATTCCACCTTGCACAGGCTGCGCGGGGACTGCCAGTCGATCTCGTTTTCCACCCGCAGCCATTCGGAAGCGGCATCGAGGGAAAGCACCTGCCGGAACACCGAGCCGCGCGCCCGGCGCGTGATTTCCAGCGCGGCACGGGCGCAGCCCCGTTCCAGGAGCCGGAACTGCGGATCCCGGAGGGATTGCGCGGGCGCGTTGCACAGCTCCGGATAATAAAGCTCCCACGCCGGCCAGGGCGGGCTGCCGTCAAAATCAAAGAGGGCAAGGCGCACGGGGGCGCGCAGCAGCTCGCGCCCCAGGCGCTTGTCATAAAGAGAGGAAATATCCCCGTCCGCGTTGATTTCCACGCGCAGGTTGCTGTTTTCCAGCAGGCGTTCCTCCGCGTGCAGCCCGGTTTCAAGCGTGCAGGGCAAGGCGCCCACCTGCAAATCGAACAGGCGCAGCCCCAGCGGCGCAACGGTCGCCAGGAGCACAGCCTCCCCGCCTCCCGGCAGCAGCTGGCACGGAACCTCCCTGCCTTCGCCGTCAAAAGCGCGCACGGTGCTGCCGTTGAGGCGCTGCGGCAGGCGAAGCCTCACCGCCTCCCGGCGCGGCCACTGGGTGGGGTTCACGACCGCGACGCAGCGCCCAACCGCAAAGCCGGCATCCATTGCACCGCAGACGGACGAAACCGCGGACCGGGTGATTTCCGCAAACTGCTGCTGTGAAAGCATCAGGTCGTTCCAGTTGCGGCGATAGCTTTCCTCGTTGGAGACGCCGGTGATATCGTCATGGAACTGATGCGCGAGCACGCGCTTCCACGCGGCGTTGAGCTGTGCGCGCGGGTAAGGCGCACGCCGCAGAAGCCCCGCAAAGCAGCTCGTGCGCTCTGCGGCATCCGCCAGCTGTTCCGCCTGGCGATTCCAGCGCTTGCTCAGCGTCCGCGCGGTATAGCCGCCCGTGCCGTGGTCGCTGAGCAGCCATTCGCCACGGTATTGCGGCAGGGCAAGCTGCTCCGCGAGCGGCAGGCGGGCAAGGGCACGGAAGATATCGTCGGAACCGGCGCTATGCACCTGCACCGGCTCACTTTGGTTTTCTGCCTGCGCCGCGCAAACCAGCGCCACGGAGCTTTCCTTCGGCGCACCGCCCTGATCGCCCACGCCATGCAGGGTGAACGCGGCGGGGAACAGCCTGTGCCGCCGTTGAAACGCCAGATCCGCGCACAGCAGGGGGTGATCCCGCACCTTTTTGAGTGATTTGGAATAATCGCGGCCGTCCGGGCAAGCAAAAATCCCCTTGCCATCCGGGCCGACCCAACGGCCCAGGGCAAAGGGAACCCGCGCTGTGCTTCCCCACAGCAGCTTCTGCGTGGTGAAGCCCAGCAGGTTGGCGTGCGCGGCGACGCTTGGCAGGGCATAGCCGAAGCCGAAGCAATCCGGCAAAAAGAGATCCCTGCTGCGTTTGCCGAAGGTTTCGGCAAAATAGCGGTTGCCCAGCAGGAGGTTGCGCAGCAGCGCCTCCGGCGAGGGGATATTGACATCGCCGTTTTCGTAGGCGGCGCCCGCCACCCGCCAGCGCCCCTGCGCGGCATAGGTTTTCAGCCGCGCAAAGAGCGCCGGGTAATATTCCTCCATCAGCTCGTAGCGATAAGCGCCCTCGAAGCTGAAAACATAGCCGGGGTATTTTTCAAACAGGGCAAAGTTTTCTTCCAGCGTTTTTGGCAAATAGTCCGCGATGGTTTTTTCCAGCGTCCAGCGCCAGGAGGTGTCCAGATGCGCGGTGGCAACGGTAAAAATCTGCGGCTTGCGCATCAAACGGATCCCCCTTAGTCAGCTTTCTTTGCTTGCTGCGCGTCCTTGGGCGCCGCTTCCAGCTTTTCCGCCGGAAGAATGGCGTTTTTGCCGGCTTGGTAAGTGACCGTCACCGTGTCGCCCTTGCTGAGCAGCACCACATCCGGTTGATCCTTTGCCGCGACGGAAAAATATTGCCCGTGGTTTTCCAGCTTGATGTAATAGACCGTGCCGCCGTCAATCACGGCGCTGCGCAGATCCGTGATCGCGCCGGTGACGGTTTCCTGCGCGGCGGGCGCTGGCGCACCCTGCGAAGGCGCATCATCGATTTGCACGTCCTCGGCGTTAATGCCGTTATCCTGCAGGGCTTTGACGTAATTATCAATGCATTCCGCAAGGTTCCTGCCCCAGACCTTGATTTTATTATACTGCGAAACGTTGACCATCGCGTAGCCCTGCACCACCTCGGTGCTGGCTTCCTTGAGCGAAAGGAAATAGGTCGGCTGCCCGCTGACGTTGATCAGCAGCGGGAAGGTCGCCGACCAGCCGTAGTCGCTGACCATCGCCTGCGCGGCACCCCTGGCGGATTCCTCCGCCGCGCCGGTGACGCTATAGAATATTGCTTCCTTGGTGCGCTGGTTGATCAGCAAAAAGCCGACGATGGAGTTATCCCCCGTGATGGAGGTGATGCCGGTATACATGTATACGTCGTCGTCCTTG
>JAISQZ010000001.1 GCA_031273905.1 Oscillospiraceae bacterium
CCTGGAAGCCACCGTGGTGGCGCGGGTGCAGGCGGAGCCGCGCCTGGTGATGCACTGGAACGGCGCTGTGATTGTGGATTTGGCCCGCAGCTTCCTCAATTCCAACGGCGCGGAAAAACACGCAAGAGCCTTTGTGCCCGACCGCGGGAAAAACGCGCCCGCGCCGCCGAGGGCAGAGGGCCCGGCGGACGGCTTGACCCAAAACCTGTGCGCAATGGCGGGCAGCCTGCGCTGCTGTTCCAGGCGCGGCTTGGTGGAGCGCTTTGATTCCACCATCGGCGCGGGAACGGTGCTGATGCCCTTTGGCGGCAAGCATCAGCGGACGCCCGCGCAGGTGACGGCGGCGAAAATCCCGCTGCTGCAAGGGGAAACGGATACGGCTTCCGTGATGAGTTATGGCTTTGACCCCTACCGCAGCGAAGCCGATCCCTACAGGGGCGCCTATTTTGCGGTGGTGGAATCCGTTGCCAAGCTCGCGGCGGCGGGCTGCCCCTTGGATCAGTGTTATCTGACCTTTCAGGAATATTTTGAGCGCATGACCGGGGATCCCCTGCGCTGGGGAAAGCCCCTCGCGGCGCTGCTGGGCGCGATGCAGGCGCAGCTGGAGCTTGGCATCGCTTCCATCGGCGGCAAGGATTCCATGAGCGGCAGCTTTGAGCAAATCAACGTGCCGCCCACCCTGGTTTCCTTTGCCGTCGCCCTGTGCAACGCAAGCGAATTGATTTCCAATGAGTTTAAGCAGCCGGGGAGCACCCTCGCGCTGTTGCAGCCGGAAACGGACGCCGACGGCTTCCCACGGGCGGAAAGCCTGCTGCATAACTTTGCCGCCTTACGCGCGGCCATCCGGCGCGGGGAGGTTCGCGCCGCACACGCCCTCACGGCGGGCGGCGTGAGCGAAGCGCTCCTGAAAATGGCGCTGGGCAACCAAATCGGCGTAAGGCTGGCGGGGGAATATGATTTTTGCGGGGATTACACCCCCGTTCCCGGTGATATCCTGCTGGAGCTTGCCCCCGGCGCACCGCTCCTGGGCAAAGCCATTGGCGCAACAACGGAGGACGGCGCTTATGCCACGCCATCGCAACGCGTTTCCCTGGCGGCGCTTGCGCGTGCCTGCGAAGCCAGGCTGGAACCGGTGTTCCCCACGCAGGCAAAGGGCGACGGCGATGCCCGCCCGCCTGTGCTCAGCTATCCGGCAAGAAGCTGCGCGACACCGGCGGTCAGGGTGGCGCAGCCCCGCGTGCTGATCCCGGTGTTCCCCGGCACCAACTGCGAATACGACAGTGCGCGGGCCTTTGAACGCGCCGGCGCGCGGGCGGAAATTTTTGTTATCAACAACCAAAGCGCCCAGGGTCTGCGCCAATCGGTGGAACGCGCCGCCGCGTTGCTGGCGCAAGCACAGATTTTGTTCCTTCCCGGCGGTTTTTCCGGCGGCGATGAGCCGGACGGTTCCGGCAAGTTCATCACCGCTTTTTTCCGCAGCCCGCGCCTGCGCGAAGCGGTCACCGCCCTGCTGGAAGAGCGCGGCGGTCTGATTGGCGGCATCTGCAACGGCTTCCAGGCGCTGATCAAGCTGGGGCTGGTTCCATACGGCAAAATCTGCGCCATGACGCCGCAAAGCGCAACGCTGACCTTCAACACGATCGGTCGGCACCAGTCCAAGCTGGTGCGCACACGCGTGGCAAGCGTGCTTTCGCCCTGGCTTTCGCTTTGTGCGCCGGGCGAGGAGCATCTCGTGCCCATTTCCCACGGGGAAGGGCGCTTCCTTTGCCCGGAGGCGCTGCTGCGGGAATTGACCGCCAAGGGGCAAATCGCGACGCAGTACGTTGATCTGGACGGTCAACCGAGCATGGAGATCCAATATAACCCCAACGGCTCCCTCTGCGCGGCGGAGGGCATCACCTCGCCGGACGGCCGCGTCTTTGGCAAGATGGGGCATTCCGAGCGCGTGGGCAGGGGGCTTTACATCAACGTGCCGGGAGAAACGGACAACAAGATGTTCGCTTCCGCCGTGAGGTATTTTGCATGAAAGAGCTGCCGCAAAAACCCTTCGGCTGGGATTCCCTGCGCAGCCCCAAAACCGCCCTGCTTGCGGAAGGCGGCGGGCAGCTGGGCATTTATGGCGTGGGGGTTTTCCAGTGCTTCTATGATTACGGCATTACCTTTCCGTATTATATCGGCGTTTCCGCAGCGGCGGCGAACATCGCCTCGCACCTGGCCGGGCACCGTGACCGCACCGCCCGTTTTTATCAGGAATACGCCGCCCGCCCGGCTTATATGGGCCTTGGCAGTTTGCTGCGAACCGGCTCCTATTGCAGCCTGGAATATATCTATGATACGCTGACCAATCACCTGGATCCCATTGATTATGACACGCTGCTTGCCTGCAAGGACGAAATCCGCGTGGTGGTGACCGACGCGCGGACGGGGCAGGCGGACTATTACGGGAATGGCGCCTTCGCGGCACGCAAATGCACCGTGCTGATGGCTTCCTGCGCACTGCCGGTGTTTTGCCGCCCGGTGCCGCTGGACGGGCGGCACTGTTTTGACGGCGGAGTGGCGGATTCGCTTCCTGTGGAGCAGGCGCTGCGCGAAGGCTGCGAGCGCATTGTCGCGATCCTCAACCGCCCCGGAGGATACGAGAAGCCGCCGGAAAAGGGGGCCGCGCTTTACGGTCTTTTGCTGCGGCGTTACCCCGCCCTGGTCAAGGCGCTGCGGCAGCGCCACGTGAATTATATGACCTCCCTGCGCCGCCTGGAGGCATTGGAAGCGCAAGGACGCGCGGTGCTGATCCGCCCGGAAGCGCCGCTGCCCATCCGCACCTTCACGCGCAGACCCGCCGCATTGCTCAGCCGGGTGCGGGAACAGGGCTATGCGGATGCGAAACGGGCGCTGGAAAGAGACCCTCGGCTGACCTGACCGTTGGTCGTCCGGCGTTTTGGAGAGGGAGAATCAACGCAAACAAAATGCAAGCGCCGCCGGTTGCCCGGCGGCATTTTTTTTGCCTTTGCCCGGTTCAGACCATTGCGCTGTGAAACAATTGCCTATATGTTCATTGCGGAACAGTCTCAGGCTTCAGCCGCCTTCAGCTCCCGCGCCGCCTGCCCGGAAAGCAGCACAACGCCGACCAAATTTGGGATTGCCATCAGCCCGTTGAGGGTATCCGAAACGCTCCAAACGGTCTCCAGGCGCAGCAGGCTGCCCAGCAGCACTGCGGCAACATAAAGCCCCCGATAATATTTTACGCTTTTTTCGCCCAGAAGATAGCGTGCGCCCTGTTCGCCGTAAAAGCTCCAGCCCGTCAGGGTCGCGAAAGCGAAGAGGGCGATGGAAAGCGCCGTAAAGCGTTCGCCCCAAAGACCAAAAACGCTTGCGAAGGATTGTGCCGCAAGAGCGACCCCCTCCGGACCGCCGCCGGGTCGCCACGCGCCGGAACAAAGCATCGCCAGCGCCGTGACGGTGCACATCACAATCGTATCCAAAAACACCTCGGCGATCCCCCAAAGCCCTTGCGTGGCGGGTCGCTCCACATCGGCGGCGGCATGGATCACCGCAGAGGAGCCAAGACCCGCCTCGTTGGAAAACACGCCCCGTGCCACGCCGTAGCGCAGCGCCTTGCCAATGCCATAGCCGGCGGCGCCCCCAACGCCCGCCCGCAGGCGGAAGGCTTCACGGAAGATGCTGCCCAGCGCACCGGGCAGCGCCCCGGCGTTCACGGCGATCACTGCCAGCCCCGCCAGCAGGAACAGCCCCGTCATGAAGGGCACCACAAATTCCGTCACGCGGGCAATGCGCCGCAGACCGCCGAAGATCACCAGCCCCACAAGGGCGCTTAGCGCAAGCCCGACGGCAGGGGGCGCAAGCGAAAAGCTTTCCCGCGCTGCCTGAACAATCGCGTTTGCCTGCGTCATGTTGCCGATCCCAAAGGAGGCAAGGCTCAGCAGCGCGGCATAGCTTCCCGCCAGCGCCTTGGAGCCAAGCCCCTTTTGCAGATACGCCATCGGGCCGCCCATCCAGGAGCCGCTTGCCGTGCGCCAGCGATAACGGATGCTCAGGATATTTTCCGCGCAGCAGGTCATCATGCCAAGCGCCGCGGAAACCCACATCCAAAAAATCGCGCCCGCGCCGCCCAGACGCAGCGCCGTGGCTACACCGACGATGTTCCCCGTGCCAAGGCAGGCGGCAAGCGCCGAGGTCAGCGCCTGCCGCTGTGTGATGGTGTGCGCATCCCTGTTTTGCCCGGCACCCTCTTTTTTGAACAGGCTGCCAAAGGTGGAGCGCAGCCAAAAACCAAAACGCCGGAACTGGAAGGCGCTTGTGCGCAGCGTTAGCAGCGCCCCGGCAAACAAAAAAACCGCCAGCATCGGCGCACCCCAGACCAGCCCCGCAAGCAGCTCGTTGACGCGCCCGAGCAGCGCGGAAAGCGGCAAGAAAATCCCTCCCTTTTTTATAAAAAGTGATTGCTATTGCGCAGCGCCCTGTGCTATACTAGGAACGGAAGGCGGGGCTTGTGCGCTTGTGCGTTTTTTGCCATAAGCAAGCTGGAGTCCCCCAAAGAAAACCTTGCTCCCTACGGTTTATTCTTATGAGTGCGGAGGGACTTCAATGACCGCAAAAAAACGCAGGCTCCTGGAAGATTGCCGGCTGGCGCTGACCGGCGCTTTGCTGATGGGCTTTTTGTGGCATATGCGCGGCAGGGGTGGCTTCGGCGGGATGCTGGGGATGCTTGCGGTTGCGCTGGGGATGCTGCTGTTTGCCGCTTCCCTCACAAAAGGGCAAAGCCGCGGCAGGGCGACCCTGCCCTGGCTTTTTGCCGGCGCGGCCCTGACCGCCGTCACTGCGGGCGGCTGGGGAACCGTCAACGCACAAATGACCGGCGTGCTGGATACCGCCGCCGATGGCACAATGACCTTCACCCCGCCGCTTTCCGGCGCGGCAATGATGCTGGCCCTGGGCTTTTCCTGGATGCCCTTTTTTGGGCTTGCGCTGGGCTACCTCTGGAGCGGCAGGGAATGGCGCGTCAAAAACGCCCTTGCGCTCACCGCGCTTTATCCCGTTGTGGAGCTGCTTTGCAAGGCCTCGCTGGGGCACGGTCTGGTGGCGCTTGTCAGCCCGGCCTCTGCGGCGCTGTTCCGTGAGGGGCTGGCGCGGGCGGGGCAGGCGGGCCTTAGCGCCTGGGGCGCTTATATGCAGCACTTCAATCACGCCGCCTGGGCGGAGGATATTGCGGGCGGGCGAAATTATTTTTACAGCGTGGAAATTCTTTCCCGCGTGTTGGCGGCGGCGGCGCTGCTGCTCTTCACACGTTTCGTTCTTAAGGACAAAAAAGCCGCGCAAACCGGGCTGTTGATCTCGTGCTTCGCCGCGCTTGGCATCACCGCCGCCGATCTGTTCCTTTTCTTTGGCAGAGGCGGCTATCACTACGAAAGCCCCGCGCCGCAATGGCTTCAAAGCAACGCCTGGGAGCTTTGGGAATACGGCACCGGTTTTTTCATCGGGCTGGGCGTAGGGCTGCTTGCGGTGTGTGCGCGCAAAAACGCGGCTCCCGCGACAGCAACCGCGCCGGAACCCGGGCAAAAAATCCGCCGCTCCGCGTTTTGCTTTTATGGATTGACCGCAGCCGCCTTTGCCTATCTGCTTTGCCAATCGCAGTTGGATTGGTGGGAACAGCCCGTCCCCCTGCGCACCGCCCTCCTCGGCTGGGCGCTGATCGCCGCCTTTTTGGCTCTGCTGCTCTTTCTGCCGCTTCTGCTTTGGAACAAGCACAGGCGTGGTCTCCTTGCGCCGGGCGGGTTGCCGGGCGCGGCGGGCTGGATTCTGCCAAGCTTCGCTGCGGCGCTCTTCGGGCTTTATGTCCTCTATGAGCTGCCCGCCGGCGGCTATGCCCCCTCCCACTGGGTGATGCTGCTCACCGCCCTGCTGCTGGCGGCCGCGCAGGCGCCCTGCTGGATAAAATTGCGAAAACCTTCCAAAAAGGGAGTGAAATAACCGATGCCCGCATATGGCTTCATCAAAACCGCCGCGCTTTCCCCCCGGGTTGAGGTTGCAAACCCGCAGGCGAACGCCGCCCAAATCCTTGCCGCAATCCGCCAGGCGGATGCCGACGGCGTGCAGGTGATGGTGCTGCCGGAGCTTGCCCTTTCCGGCTATAGCTGCGGCGACCTCTTCGGGCAGGCGCTGCTGCTGGATGCCTGTGAGGAAGCGCTTGCCTGGCTGCTGGAGCAAACGGCGGATATGCCCGCCCTGATTGCCCTGGGGCTGCCCCTGCGCACGAAGGGCAGGCTTTACAATTGCGCCGCCGTGCTGCAGGCGGGCAGACTGATGGGGCTTGTTCCAAAACGATACCTGCCCAACGTGCGCGAATATTACGAAAAACGTTGGTTCACGCCCGGCACGGATGGTTCCGGTGAGGCGCGGCTCTGCGGGCAGACGGTTCCCTTCGGGCAATTGCTGTTTGCCTGCGGAACCGATTGCACCATCGGCGTGGAGCTGTGCGAGGATCTCTGGACACCCGCCCCGCCCTCCAACGAAATGGCGCTGCAGGGCGCGGAGCTGATCCTCAATCTTTCCGCTTCGGACGAAGAGGCGGCAAAAAATGAATACCGCCGCGCACTGGTGGCGCAGCAGAGCGGAAGGCTGCGCTGCGGCTACGCCTACGCCAGTGCGGGCGTGGGCGAAAGCAGCACCGATCTTGTGTTTTCCGGCGCTTGCTTCCTTGCGGAAAACGGGAACATCCTCACCGAAAGCCGGCGCTTTGAGCAGGAGGGCGCGGCGGTTT
>JAISQZ010000046.1 GCA_031273905.1 Oscillospiraceae bacterium
TGAATTGCGTTTAACGCTGATGGCGACATTGGCGCAGGAAGAATCCAGAACAGTATCCGAACGCGTAAAGGCGGGGCAGAAAATCAGCCGGGATAATGGTGTTATTTATGGCACGGGCAACATTATGGGCTATGACCGCAAAGGCGAAACTTATATTATCAATCCCGAGCAAGCCGAAACAGTCCGCATGATTTTTGATATGTATATCAATCAAAATATGGGGTCAAAGAAAATTGCCAATGAACTCACTCGATTGCACCGAAAAGCCGCTTCCGGCGCAGTTAAATGGACTTGTTCCAACGTGGGGCGCATCGTCGCAAATCCGACCTATATGGGTTATCTCGTCTATGGCAAATCCTTTTCCAATAACTATTTGGAACAAAAACGCGTGATAAATGGTGACAAATCTACGCAGATTATGATAAAAGGTGAGTTTGAGTCGATTATCAGCGAGGAGAACTGGCACAAAGCCGAAGCCATTCGCAAAAGTCGTCTTTCGCCTGCGCTGATTCCATCCATTGAGGCACACCGAAATAAAACGCACACCCAGCGACAGACGGTTGACCTTTGGGCAAAAAAGCTTCTTTGTTCCTGCGGCGGACATTTCCGTAAAAATCGTTGGCACAAGAATAAGCTGAAAGAATGGTCTTACGGTTATGATTGCTACAATAAGTTGAACAACGGCACCGCGAAAAAGCGGCGCGAAGCGGGAATGGACGACACCGGCTATTGTGATATGACCATGATTGCCGACTGGAAGCTGGAGATGATGGCGAAAACGGTGTTTTCACAGCTTTGGGGCGAACGGAGGGAAGCTGTTCAGCTTGCCTGCAAAATGATACGGGAAAATTTCACCGCCGATAGACCGCAAATCGTTGACCATTCCCACATCGCGGCGCAAATTGCCCGCATTGAGAACCGCATTTCCAATCTTGTGGATATGCGAACAGACGGCGATATATCCAAAGAAGAATACCGTTCCCGCCGCTCTAAATTAGAAGTAGAGTTGGAATCGGCCAAAGAAGAACTCACGGAAAGCCCAGCAATTTCGCCCATTTCAAAGGAATTTCATCTGCGCTGGTCGGAAATTGAACAAACGCTGAATCAACTGATTGACCTGTCGGGCGATAAGGTGGGTGAAGAAATTGTGGACAAATTCATCCGCAGGATTACGCCGCTCGGCAACAATCGTTACACGTTTCACATGAACCTTGATAATGGGCTGACAGAACAGTTCACTGCCAAGGTCGAAGGGAGAAAAACCTCCGCCGCCGTCACATTAGACGACAGCGAAGGGGACGGCGAACCGTCCCCTCCCGTACATAATATAATTGAGTTTAGAGTGTTGCAAGGGTTGCAATTGGTCAAGAAGACCTCTACGAAAAACCGCATAAAACCGGCATTTTCGAGCGGATTATTTCTTGTCCTCCAGACTACGTATAGCCGCCTGAGCCGCCGCAAGCCGTGCAATCGGCACGCGGAAGGGTGAACAACTGACGTAATCCAGCCCAATGGCGTGGCAGAACTTGACCGAGCTCGGGTCGCCGCCGTGCTCCCCGCAGATGCCCAGCTTGATGTCCGGGCGGGTCTTGCGACCGCCCTCCACCGCCATTTTGATCAGCTTGCCCACGCCGTTTTGATCCAAACGGGCAAAGGGATCACTTTCAAAAATCTTCGTGCTGTAATAGGCATCAAGGAAGGCGCCGGCATCGTCACGGCTAAAGCCGAAGGTCATCTGTGTCAGGTCGTTCGTGCCGAAGCTGAAGAATTCCGCTTCTTTGGCAATTTCGTCGGCAAGCAGCGCCGCGCGCGGGATCTCAATCATCGTGCCAACCTTGTAATGCAGGCTGCTTCCGGC
This sequence comes from Oscillospiraceae bacterium, assembly GCA_031273905.1. Taxonomy (GTDB): domain Bacteria; phylum Bacillota; class Clostridia; order Oscillospirales; family Acutalibacteraceae; genus WRMQ01. Next base: position 1,859 of record JAISQZ010000046.1, read on the forward strand.
TTCCTGAATCAGTCTGTCCGCAGTGGAGGTGACAATATCCTTCACAAATTTAAGTTCCTTGATTTCGCCCACAAGCGGGATCATGATCTCCGGCACGATGCTGTATTCCGGATGCGCCGCATTGACCGCCAAGGCAGCCTTGATTACTGCCGTGGTCTGCATTTCAGCAATTTCGGGGTAGGAAACCGCCAAGCGGCAGCCGCGGTGCCCCATCATCGGGTTGAATTCGTGAAGAGATTCCACAACCTTGGTCAGAGCCTCCGGTGTCAGCCCAAGCTCCGTCGCGATTTCGGCGATTTCATCCGCCTTTGTGGGCAAAAACTCATGCAGCGGCGGATCCAAGAAGCGCACCGTCATGGGGCGGCCTTCCAGCGCTTCATACATTTCGGTGAAGTCCTTTTGCTGGTAGGGCAGCAGCTCCGCCAGCGCCAGGCGGCGCGCCTCCTCCGTGCGTGCAACGATCATCTTGCGCATGGATTTGATGCGATCGCCCTCAAAGAACATGTGCTCCGTGCGGCAAAGCCCGATGCCCTCCGCGCCGTATTTAACCGCCTGCGCGGTATCGCGCGGGTTATCAGCGTTGGTGCGTACCTTGAGGGTGCGGCGCACGTCCGCCCAGCCCATAAACCGCTCAAAATCGCCGCTGATGGCGGCTTCCACAGTGGGCAGCGCCTCGCCGTAAATTTTGCCCGTGGAACCGTTGAGGGAGATGTAATCGCCCTCTTTATAATCCTTGCCGCCCAGGCTGAAATATTTTTCTGCCGTGTGCATCGTGATTTCGCCGCAGCCGGAAACGCAGCAGGTGCCCATGCCGCGGGCAACCACCGCCGCGTGGGAGGTCATGCCACCGCGCACAGTCAAAATGCCCTGCGCCACCGCCATGCCCTCAATGTCATCCGGGGAGGTTTCCAAGCGGACAAGGATCACCTTTTCGCCCTGATCCGACCACGCCTTTGCGTCCGCAGCGGTGAAGACCACACGCCCGCAGGCAGCGCCGGGGGAGGCGGGCAGCGCTTCGCCAATGGGAAGCGCCGCCGCGAGCGCTTTTGCCTCAAACTGCGGATGCAGCAGGGCATCGAGCTGCTGGGGTTCCACGCGCAGCACGGCTTCCTCTTCTGTGATCATACCCTCGTCCACCAGATCCACGGCAATCTTGAGTGCCGCCGCTGCGGTGCGCTTGCCGTTGCGGGTTTGGAGCATATAGAGTGTCTTATTTTCGATGGTGAATTCCATATCCTGCATATCGCGGTAATGATTTTCGAGCTTGTTGGCAATTTCCACAAACTGCGCATAAACCTCCGGCATATCCTGCGCAAGCTGGGCAATCTTGTTGGGTGTGCGCACGCCGGCCACAACATCCTCGCCCTGGGCGTTGATCAGGTATTCGCCGAAAAGCGCTTTCGTGCCGGTGCCGGGGTCGCGGGTGAAGGCAACGCCGGTGCCGGAATCCTCGTTGAGGTTGCCGAACACCATCGGCTGCACATTGACGGCGGTGCCCCAGGAATAGGGGATTTCGTTCATGCGGCGGTAGGTGTTGGCGCGGGGATTATCCCAAGAACGGAAAACCGCTTTAACGGATTCCAGCAGCTGCACCTTCGGGTCGCTGGGGAAGTCCTCGCCCTTTTGCTCCTTGTAATACGCCTTGAAGCGCTGGACAAGCGTCTTCATGTCGTCCACATCAAGATCAATATCGTTGGTGACGCCCTTTTGCTCCTTAAGCTCGTCGATGATGACCTCAAAGGTCTTCTTGGAAATTTCCATCACCACATCGGAGAACATCTGGATGAAGCGGCGGTAGGAGTCATACAC
>JAISQZ010000141.1 GCA_031273905.1 Oscillospiraceae bacterium
TAACCGATTGCTTTGATGCCGTACTTTTCCTCTGTGCGCCGCGCGACAGCCTGCACGTCGTCGCCAATCAAACCGATAGGGCAGGTGGAGCAGATCATAATGCACTTGGGATCAAACAGCTCCATTGCTTCTTCGATGGCCGCTTCCAGCTTTTTTTCGCCGCCGAAAACAATGTCGGCTTCCTGCATATCCGTGGAAAAGCAGTACGGCACAAAGTTTTTGCCATCACCGCTTTCATCGGGCTTAGCTTTGTTGCGTCGGGTTCCCCAGCTGTAAAATCCGCACCCAACGGGTCCATGCGTGATGACACAAACATCTTTTAGGGGACCGACGACAACGCCTTTGCATCCGGCGTAACAGCAGCCGCGCGCAGTCATAATGCCGGGAACCGTTCGCGTATTGGCAGTGATGCTTTGGGGCGCATCGCAGTCTTCAATCTGCAGCAAATGCTCTCTGCGGTTCTTGTAAACCCGCGAAGAATATTTGTTTAATAATTTTGCTCTTTCATCCATCGATTGCACCTCCTTAATACGCTTCCGCAGTTGGTTCACCGCTTCGGATGGTATAGGCTTCGTTAATTGGCAAAACAAAAATTTTGCCGTCACCGGGATTGCCGGTCTGGTTGGCTTCAATGATAATCTTTACCACTTTATCCACCTCGTTGTCCTGCACAATCAGGGTGAAGAAACGCTTGGCAATCAGCCGCGTCGTTTCCGTGAGGCTTTCGCCAAATTCATTGGCCGGAAGCTCTCCAACGCCCAGAACAGCTTTCAACAAATCATTATCAACACTCTTTTTTCCGCGCCCCAAAACTTTGCGGCAGGTATAGGCGGGGAATCCCCCGTTTGCCAGTGCGGTTTTCGTGTCGTTCACTTTGTTGGCGCGGATAAAACTCATAACTTCTTTCATCGGGTTTGCCGCCTTTCTTATAAGCCCATTGTGCCGGTGCTGATGGTATAAGACGATTCCACCGGAGAGATGAAGATCCGCCCGTCGCCAAATGTGCCGTTGCCGGTTTTTGCTACCCGGATGATGATTTTTACAATATCGTCCTTATCCTCATCATTGATAACAACCATCAGCATTTCTTTTGGAATTTCATCGTAATGAACTTCGCCCACGGTGATGCCCTTTTGCTTGCCGCGCCCGAACACGTCCATTTTGGTGACGGCGGGGAAACCGGCTGCCGCAAGCTCCGACAAAACGATGCCGACTTTTTCCGGACGAATAATTGCTCTTATCAGTAGCATATGGTTTTCCTCCTCTAATCCTTATAACAATCAGTCCATGATTCCATGTTCCATCAGAATGGCTTCCAGCCGGTCGATTGGCATGGGTTTTGGGATGACAAACATGTCGTTGTCATCAATTTTTCTCGCCAGTGTGCGGTATTCATCCGCCTGCGGCACATTCGGACTAAAGTCGATGACGGTCTTTTTGTGGATTTCCGCTCTTTGCACATCATTGTCACGGGGAACAAAGTGAATCATCTGCGTGCCGATTTCTTTTGCTACGGCCGCCACAAGCTCGGCCTCGCCGTCAACCTTTCTGGAATTGCAAATCAGGCCGCCCAAACGAACGCCGCCTGTGTTGGCATATTTGGCAATGCCTTTGGAGATGTTGTTTGCCGCATACAGCGCCATCATTTCGCCGGAGCAGACAATGTAAATCTCCTGTGCTTTGCCTTCGCGAATTGGCATGGCGAAACCGCCGCACACAACGTCGCCCAAAACATCATAGAACACATAGTCCAAATCCGTTTCATACGCACCCAGAGATTCCAGCAGACCAATAGAGGTGATAATCCCGCGCCCCGCACAGCCGACGCCCGGTTCCGGCCCGCCCGATTCCACGCCTTTTATGCCAGCGTAGCCGACCTTAAGAACCGTATCCAGATCAATGTCGTCGCCTTCCTCGCGGAGCGTATCCAAAACGGTTTTCTGAGAAAGACCGCCCAGAATCAGCCGGGTGGAATCAGCCTTTGGATCGCAGCCCACGATCATGATTTTCTTGCCCATTTCACCTAAGCCTGCTGTAAGATTTTGCGTAGTGGTTGATTTGCCGATGCCGCCCTTTCCATAAATTGCCACCTGTCTCATAGCAAAAACCTCCATTTTTAATAATACAAAAAAGTGGTTCTCCAGACAACGCTGTCTGAAAAACCACCTCATTGTGGATATACTAGCACAAGGAAATGCTGCTTCGATGTGCTGTTTACATTGTAGCAGATTTATAGCCGCTTGTATACTGAACTGAATTGTAGAATAGATACAAATTTGAGCGCGGCTATTTGTGCACATTGCCCCGGTGATTGTTGCGCTATTGCAGCAAAGTTCCCTTGCCGCAAAGCGAGCAACTTGCGCAATCGGCGGGAGAACAGGCATAGGTCTCGGTGGCGTTTTCTTTTCCCACGGTAAATCCGCAGTCTTTTATGACGAACTGACCTGAACGGTCACCTTTTATTTCAACGGTACCGTTTGCCGCATCAAAAGACACCACAATCCCCACAAGCTGCTCAGCTTCATCTTCCAGCGGGTGGGGGATTTTGCGGGAATGAAACCACTCCATATGTCCGTCGGGCGTTTGCACCGCTATGGTGTTTCCCGATACGGTGAGCTTTTTCACTGTTCCGTCGGGATAAAATTCCAGCGAATTGCTGTCCGCGTTGATGCCAATCGCGTTGGGATCAAAGGCGGTCAAGGCACCAATTGGCGTTTTGACAGGTGTCGGTACATCCGGTTCCACGGAGGCGAGTTCCCCGGTTTCATATAGCGAAAAGCCGTTTCGCACCACAATCGTTCCGTATGCGGTTAGAACCTCAATTGTTTCACCGGGGAATAGTGTGATGCTGCGGATATCGCCGTTTTGAAAAAAGCCAATGGCGCTGATTCGCGCTGTGAACCGTGTGAATCCCAAATCAAATGCAAGTGGAATATGAAGCCGCCGTTCATCTTCTTCGCTCCAAAATCCGCTGATCTTACCATCCAGAGGAAACAAGCGGGAAAGCGCGCCGGATTCGTAAAAGGTTACAAGCTCGGCGGGAAGCGTGCCGATAGGCGTGTTGATCTCTTGTTGCCGGTCTAATGAAACCGCTTTGACCGTGCCGCTTTTGTAAAACTCCACGGAATACTTATTTTTGCGGCGTTCGGTTTCCGAATAGAATGGGACAAGCTCCCCAATGTGCGTAAGCATCATGTTTTTTTCAGCCAAGGTTACGCCCTCCAGCTGCCCGGTAGGATAGCATACATGAGAGGTAACACCCGCAAAAACACCAAAAGGCGTTTGAAGGGAGCTGTTTTCGAGAATTTGAAAGTTTTGCACAGCGAAGACCTCCTATTGTGGTTTTATGATAGCCAAAACGCCTTGGGCGCATGGGCGAATATCAATTTTGTATCTTCCGCTGTTTTCCAGCCAAGGCGGAATGTGACGGAAAATCAGATGCAATTCGGTGAAATCCGTTTCTTCCAAAAAAGGAAGCAATGCTTTTTTTGAGGAAACGCCGGGATATTCCTGTTGCAGCTTGATGAGATCAAGAAAATAAACGCCCGGCGCAGCAGTGGCTTCGGGACGAATTTTTTCGATAGATGCCTGTTCTTCCAATCGCTTTTGGTCTTCGGCCTCCACATCGGCCCACACACCATCCAGTGTCGCCTCACGCACATCCAAAATTGAGAAAATATAAAATCCCGTCCGGTCGAACACTGAAAACGCAAGACCGGTCAGTTCTCCGCCTGCCAGAATTTTGTAATCGGATAAAAGCGGCGGCAGTGCTTCAAGTCGTGCGCGGAGCTGCTTTGGGGAATCCAAATTCAGCGTTGGGATGGCAATGGTTTGCACGGGCGTCCAGCTGCCTTCGATTTTGTCGAAGACTATAAATTGCGTAGCGTCGTAAAAGCTACAGGGTTCTTGATTGTCTTTTCCAAAAACAACAATGGCTTTCATGTGCATTCTCCTCCTTGCTCCGTGTTAAAGCAATTGCTTGCCCATATCTTTTGTGTTGTAGCCGCCCAGCGCTTCCACATCTAAACGGAATTGCGCCGAACGCAGCACGCTGATGATTTGCTGCACGATCGGATTTTCGATTTCCCGCTTGGGGATAATCATATCATAGCTTTCTTCCTTGAACGGGATAAAATCCACCAACGGATGCTGCATAACCGTCTGGTGGCTTCCATAGGCACAGTCCGCACCGCCCCTCGCAATAACAGCGGCAGCGCTGCGATGACTGTTGACTGCGCGGGCGTAGCCGTTTATCTTTGCAATGTCAATGCCGTATTTTTGAAACAAGCTGTCGGTCAGCACCCGGATGCCGCTGCCTTTTTCACGATTGAGCATGGTGACCTCCGGGCGCACAAAATCGCGAATGCTTGTGATGTTTTTCGGATTATTCTTTGCGACGTAGATACCGACCTCGCGCCCGACAACATGATAAACCACCACATTTTCTCCAGGTAAAATCCGTGAGATGAAAGGGAGGTTATAGCTGTCTGTTTGCGCATCCCACAAATGGGCGGTGGCAATGTTGACCTGCCCTTGATACAGAGCGTATAAGCCGTTGTAGCTTCCCAAATAAGAACGCAGCACAGCGGTATTTCCAAAGTTGCCGTTGACATAGCTGCACAACAAATCCAGCAGCGTGTCTTGCCCGCACAGCACAACCCCGGAAAGCGCCGCCGGTTCGCTCAAAAGCGAATCCACCGACAAATCCGTTTCCGCGTAGCGGCTGACGGCGTTCACCTGCACCGGGGGCACCTGCACATCACCTATCAGCACACGAATATCCGACTCTAAAATGCGAAGCTGTTTTCCCAGCTTTACCGCCTTTAGGGTCTTCTTTTTGATCATATCATAGACAGTCGTTTTTTTGATTTTTAGAATATCCGCCGCTTCCTGCGGGGTCAGATAGGTTTCCTCTATCATACGCTACATCCTTTTGTGCGGTATCACTTACTATTATCCATTATAGCACAGTTTTGTGAAATGTCAAAGCATAAACAGAATTATAATGGTCTAGCAAAACCAGCCACAAAAATTGCAATTCTCAATGGAATGATGTAAAATAAAAAGCGTGAAAAAACGCAGAAAGAGGTCATTCCATGGGAAAGAGAAAAGCATACACACCCGAGTACTAAGTGAAGCTGGTCATCGAGACCTTGCGGGAAGAGGCGACGCTGAGTGGGACCGCCGCCGTGGGCGGCTTTTTGTGCGCGGCGTGGTCTGACGGCTGCAAGCGCAGACCTGTAAAATCAACATGTTGTGGCAATTCCTGAAAATTACAAATAATTTTTCTATATTTTGTGCGCTCAAGCCCTTGCAATTCCGTGAAAAACCTGCTATACTTTCTTTCACGTACTAACATCTGCGCCGTAGCGTGAAAGGAAGCGAATTCGAATGATGGTCATCAAGCGTGACGGCTCCTCCGTCTCCTTCGACCAAAGCAAGATTGCTCTGGCAATCCAAAAAGCAAATGAGGCGGTGGAAAAAAGCGAACGCGTCAGCGAGCAGCAAATCAGCGCAATCATAGCGGCGATCGAAAGCCGGAACCGTTCCCGCATCCTGGTGGAGGACATTCAGGACGTTGTGGAGCAAAAACTGATGGAGCTGCAAAAATACGTCCTGGCAAAGGCATACATCATTTACCGCTATACCCGCGCCTTGGTGCGCAAACAAAACACAACGGATGATTCCATCCTCAGTCTGATCCGCGCAACGAACAAGGACGTGATGGAAGAAAATTCCAACAAAAACGCGGTCACAGCCGCCACGCAGCGCGACCTGATCGCGGGCGAGGTCTCGCGGGACTTGACGCGGCGCATCCTGCTGCCTGAAAAAATCAGCAAAGCGCACGACAGCGGCGTGCTGCACTTCCACGATTCCGATTATTTCCTGCAGCCGATCTTCAATTGCTGCCTGATCAACATCGGCGATATGCTCGACAACGGCACAGTGATGAACGGCAAGCTGATCGAAAGCCCGAAAAGCTTCCAGGTCGCCTGCACGGTGATGACACAAATTATCGCCTCAGTTGCAAGCAACCAATACGGCGGGCAAAGCGTTGATATCAGCCATTTAGGCAAATATCTGCGCCGCAGCAGCGACAAATTCCGCGCCCAGCTCAACAGCGATCTGGGCAGCGGTGTCTCTGAGGAGGTCAAGCAAAAAATCGTCTCCTCCCGCCTGCGCGATGAACTGCGTTCCGGCGTGCAAACGATCCAATATCAAATCAACACCCTGATGACCACAAACGGGCAATCCCCCTTCGTTACCATCTTTATGAACCTGCGCGAAGACGATCCCTTTGTGGAAGAAAACGCGATGATCACCGAGGAGGTGCTGCGCCAGCGCCTGCAGGGGATCAAAAACGAGAAGGGCATTTACGTCACCCCCGCGTTCCCAAAGCTGATTTATGTCCTTGACGAGCACAATTGCCTGCAGGGCGGTCGCTTTGATTACCTGACAAAGCTTGCGGTCAAATGTTCCGCCAAGCGGCTTTATCCGGATTATATTTCCGCCAAGCAAATGCGCGAAAATTATGAGGGCAATGTATATAGCTGCATGGGTTGCCGCAGCTTTTTGACTCCCTGGAAAAACGAACAGGGCGAATATCAGTTCGAAGGGCGCTTCAACCAAGGCGTGGTCAGCCTCAATCTGCCGCAAATCGGGATTATCGCCAAGGGCGACGACGAAACATTTTGGCGCTTGCTTGACGAACGCCTCGCGCTTTGTTATGAAGCGCTGTTATGCCGCCACAACGCGCTCAAGGGAACACGTTCCGACGTCAGCCCCGTGCACTGGCAATACGGCGCGATCGCAAGGCTTGGCAAGGGCGAGGTAATCGACAAATATCTGCTCAACGGCTATTCCACCATCTCGTTGGGGTATATCGGACTTTACGAGGTCACCAAGCTGATGCGCGGCGTGAGCCACACGGAACCCGGCGGGCAGGAATTTGCCCGGGAAATCATGCAGCGGATGTGCGCCGCGACCGACCAGTGGAAGGCGGAAACCTCCATTGCCTTCGGGCTTTACGGCACGCCGGCGGAATCGCTGTGCTACCGCTTTGCCAGGATAGACAAAGAGCGCTTCGGCACCATTGAGGATGTGACTGACAAAGGCTATTACACCAATTCCTATCACGTGGATGTCCGTGAAGCGATTGACGCGTTTTCCAAGTTCCGCTTTGAAAGCCAATATCAGCGCATCTCCTCCGGGGGGGCAATCTCCTATGTGGAAATCCCCAACATGCGCCATAACCTGGAAGCTCTGGAGGATATTGTCCGCTTCATCTACGATAACATCCAGTATGCGGAATTCAATACCAAGTCGGACTACTGCCATGTGTGCGGCTTCGACGGCGAAATCATCGTCAACGACGATTTTGAGTGGGAATGCCCGCAGTGCCACAATCAAGATCATGCCCAGATGAATGTCACCCGGCGCACCTGCGGCTATTTGGGCGAAAACTTTTGGAACGTGGGCAAAACAAAGGAAATCAAAGCGCGCGTGCTGCACCTTTAAGCCGTCAGCTCCGACAAATGCCGGGCTGGGCACAGTGAAGCGGCGGGCAGCGGTTCGGACGCGCAAATCGCTGCCTTGCGCACAGCTTTCCAATGCCTCATCCAAAAAATAAAGAAGGGTTGCGGAGCGTCTTGCATTTTGCCGCCATCAAACCCCATGATGTTGCCAACGGACCGGGCGTGCGGGTTTCGCTGTTCGTCAGCGGCTGCCACCATGCCTGCCCGGGCTGCTTCAATCCGGAAGCCTGGAGCTTTGCCTATGGCGAATCCTTCGGTGAACCCCAAGTGCGGCAAATCCTTTCCGCCCTTGCGCCGGATTACATCCGCGGGCTTTCGCTCCTGGGCGGTGAACCCTTGCACCCGCTCAACCGCGCGGCGGTGCTGAAGCTTGTTAGGCAAGTGCGCAAACACCATCCGCGAAAAGACATTTGGTGCTATACCGGTTATGATTTTGAACGAGAGCTTCTGCCGGAAAGCACCGCTGATCCCATCCTGCGCCAATTGCTTGAACAGATTGACGTCCTCGTGGACGGGCGCTTTGTTGAAGCAAAGAAAAACCTGAACATCCGTTTCCGTGGATCGGAGAACCAGCGGGTGTTGAATCTGCGGGCTTCCCTGGTCGCAGAGCGCGGCGTACCGGCGGAAGGGGATGACCAAGCATATTAAAAACGCGCTGCCGCAACGAGAAGCCGTATCGCAGACCTTTGAAACGGATATATACAGAAGAACGGTTTCCAAACTGCGCAAAAATCATACCTGCTTATTGGATTCCTATTTTTATCCCGAAGGAGAGCGTTTCATGAATATACGCATCCAAAAATTACGTCCCAACGCCGTCTTGCCCACCTATGGCTCCCCTTGTGCCGCCGGGGCGGATCTTTCTGCCAGCCTGACGGAGGAGGTTGCCCTTTTGCCGGGCGAAACCAAATTGATCCCTACAGGGCTGGCAATGGAGATCCCTGAAGGCTATGCCGGTCTGATCTACGCCCGCAGCGGGCTGGCAAGCAAGCGGGGTTTGGCTCCCGCAAACAAGGTCGGCGTGGTAGACGCGGATTACCGCGGCGAAGTAATGGTCGCGCTGCATAACCATTCCGGTCAGCCGCAAAGCGTCGCGCCCGGCGAGCGCATCGCCCAGCTGGTAGTCACACCCTTCTTGGCTGCGGAATTCACGCAGACGGAGGCGCTCTGCGGCACCACGCGCGGCGCGGGGGGCTTTGGTTCGACGGGGCGTTAAATTGAAAACGCCGCAGACATAAGACTTGCCAAAGCGCGGAAGTTAATCAAAAATGGTCGGCAGCTGGAAGCGGCGATTGAAACGAAAAGCTGCTCCATTCATATATTTGGTTGCGCAGCGCCGCCAATATTTGCCGCGCTTGCTTGCCCGTCCTTACGCTAACCCCGGCTGGAAAGCAAAAGCAATCAACCGCGGGGGTTGGGCAGTGCCCCACTTTGTCCTTCGACAAACGCGTAGTCGAGGGCTTCTTTTTTGTGTCCATTTTTGCCAGCTTGACCAGAGCCAATTTTAGTAAACGGTTGGCAGCAAATGTTTCCTTGGGCAAGCCGCATATTCCCGCGCCAAGGAACACAAACTATTGCGGAACCAAGGAATGAAGCTGCAAGGAGATGAAGACGAAATGTTGGATCGAATCGCGTTGATCCTCGTTGTCCTAGGCGCACTCAATTGGGGCAGCATCGGGCTGTTCCAGTTTGATATTGTCGCCTGGATTTTTGGCGGGCAGGGTGCGATTATCAGCCGGATCCTCTATACGCTCGTGGCGTTGGCAGGCATCTGGTGCGTTTCGCTGCTGTTCCGCGAGCGTTCGCTGCTGCAAAGCCCGGAAGACGGCGCGGAACACTAATACGATCCCGCAATAAAACTATAGGCAATTTTTTCGGCTGGTTTTCCGTTTTGCGCTGTTGTCCTCCTTGACAGGCGTCAGCCTGCTTGGCGTCGTCTGCCTTGCACAACAAAAAACCATCTCAAAAATCTTGTCCATCGTTTCACAGCGGAATCGTATAAGCCCGGGGCACAGCAAATAACCGGAAGCGTGAAAGTGCTTCCGGTTTTTATTGTGCGCCCGGCATGGGCGCAATCTAACGGGTGAAAGTCCCGAACCCGCCCGGTAGTGGGAAGGGTATAGCTGAACACCAAGGGTGTCCGTCGTGAGGC
>JAISQZ010000149.1 GCA_031273905.1 Oscillospiraceae bacterium
ACGTGGTGTTTGACAGCCAGGGCGGCACAGCCGTCAGCACGTAGAAGGAATTCGTGGCGGCGGGCGCACAATTCGGGCAGCTGCCTACCACAACCCGCGCGGGCTACACGTTTGGCGGTTGGTATCCGCTGCCGCAGAGCAAAACCAGCACAGAAGTCACGGCGCTCAGCTATATTGAGCCAAAGGATTTCCAGCCGGAGGGCTACGAGCGGGAAGGCAGCAAGATCACCCTGACGCTCTTCGCCCACTGGGCGCCGATAGAGAACGGCGTGACGGTCCGCTTCAGCTATCTACCCTATTCCGACAAAACCACAGTGCAGTTTCCAAGCAAAACAGTGACTGCGGGCGGAACCTTCGGCGTACTGCCCAGCGCAAGCCTGGAAGGCTACAAGGTGCATGATCCGGACAGCAATACGGCGGCGGATGAGTCCGGCTGGTACATGATTCCGGCGACGGTTCGGGGTACAGCGCCGGTGTTGGGTCCGCAGAGCGCGGGCGAAATCATGGCGACTACCACAGTTACCCTGCCTGACCCCACCGTCCGGGAAATCACGCTGTACCTGCACCTGGAAGCGATTGAGAACGGCGTTACGGTCAAGCTGCACACCGGCACGGACGACCCGACGGCGCAACTCAGCCAAAGCGAGGTGCTGCTGACCAACGGGGACGAGTACTACAGCCAGGACGGTCTCAAAGAAAAGGATGTTCCGGGTCCCTTGGGCGCAGTCACCGGCACGCGCACGGGTTACAGCTTCGACGGCAAGTGGTACGCCACGCCTGAGGGCAGCCGGCTCAAAGATGCCAGCGCACTCATTCAGGACTTGAGCGCAGAGAAGCCCAGCATTGTCAGCCCGGATAGTCCCAAGGATCTTTACGCCTCCTGGACGGCGAACGTCTATACGGTGCACTTTGTTGTCGGCACGGAAGAAACGGGCGAGAAAGCGGTCACCTATGATGCGCTCTATGGCGCACTGCCGACGCCGGTGGTGCCGGGCTATGTCTTTAACGGCTGGTTCACCAGCGCCGAGGGCGGCGAGCAGATCACAGCGGGCAACACCGTGAAGACTGCGAGCAACCATACGCTTTACGCCCAGATGGAACCGGACAGCGGCATTGTTGTCACCTTCGATCCGCAGGGCGGCGAGGTAAGCCCGGCGCAGATTGAGGTTTCCTTCGCGCTGCCCTATGGTACGCTGCCCACGCCCACCAAGGCGGGCTACAACTTCCTTGGCTGGTACAGCGCAGCGAACGCGCAGGAGGAAAGCGGGCTTTGGGTGAGCGCAAGCACGGAGGTCACCAACCCGGAATCCCACACGCTTTACGCGCAGTGGGCAGCAAAGGCGGATATCATCGTTATCTTTGACCCCTGCGGCGGCGTGGTGGCGCCCGGCTTTAAGCCCGTCACCTTCGGCGAAGCTTATGGCACCTTGCCTGTTCCGATCAGGGCGAACGCCGTGTTTGTGGGATGGTATACGGATGCCGAGGGCGGAACCCTGGTGGAAGAGGATTATTTGGTGGAGATCCCGGTTACGCATGTGCTTTACGCGCACTGGAGGCTCCTTCCGGCTCCCCCGGCGGTTGTGCCGGTTGTGCTCCCGGTTGTGATCCCCGTTGGCGGCTGCGCTTGCGGCAGCGTAAACTGCGGTGCTGACGGCTGCTTCTGCGGCAGAGCGGACTGCGTGTGCGTAAGCGGGCTGCCGGTGGATCCCTATCCCAACCCCAGTGAGGTTGACGTTGATGTGGCAGCGCCGGAGGACGGCGAAGAAGGGGACACGGCAGGCAGTGAATTCCCGGATACCGGCGACAGCAGCGGCATCGCAATGTTTGCGGCGCTTGCGCTGACGGGTGCGCTTGCGGCGGCGTTCTCCCTGCGCAAACGGAAGAAGGACGGGGACGAAGCCTGAGCCCCCTAAACAAACCGGCACGGCAGTAGCGGCATAAAGAAGCGCCCCGGATCGATCGAGGATGGATCCGGGGCGTTGTGTTGCGATTTTTAGCAATAAATCAGGGCAGCGCCGTGCACCCCGCTTGCCCGCACTTGACAAGGCGGCGCAAATCTTGGTATGATAGCGGCGCAGTTAAAAGATAGCGCTGGTTGCGCCATGACGTTGGAAGTGTTCCGCTCCGCAGGCAGTGAGGTCTGCACCATTGCCCTGCGGGATAAACTGCTGAATGAATAAATTTTTCTTCCCTATAATATCGAGGATTTGGAGCGTTTTTGCAAGTCGAATTTTTTATGAAACGACCGTGACAGAACGGACTTTTGCCTTGACATTTTTTTCACTGACTGTATAATGGATGATATATGAACGAAGGAACGAAGGATGGATTGAATGAACGAACAATACCGCAGCCACACCTGCGGCGCATTGCGTGAAGCAAATATCGGCGAAAAAGCAAGGCTTTCGGGCTGGGCGGAAACCTTCCGCAACCACGGCGGGGTGATTTTTGTCGATTTGCGCGATGCCTGCGGCGTAACGCAGCTGGTGCTGCATGACGAGGCTCTGCTCAAAGGGGTCAGCCGTGAAACGGTGATTATGGCGGAGGGCAGGGTGGTCGCCCGCGAGGAGGAAACCTATAACCCCAAGCTGCCCACCGGGCAAGTGGAGCTGCACGCGGACATCGTTACGCTGCTCAGTGCGCCTGCGGCGGCGCTGCCCTTTGACGTCAACGGGAAGGATGTGCGCGAGGATCTGCGGCTGAAATACCGTTACCTTGATCTGCGCGGCAGCCGGATGCAAAAGAACCTCCTCCTGCGCGCCGAGCTGCTGCAGCATCTGCGCGAAAAGATGAGAGCCCTTGGTTTTTTGGAGGTGCAGACCCCCATCCTCACCGCCTCCTCACCGGAGGGCGCGCGCGATTATCTGGTGCCCTCACGCAAATTCAAGGGGAAATTTTACGCACTGCCGCAGGCTCCGCAGCAATTCAAGCAGCTTTTGATGGTTTCCGGCGTAGATAAATATTTTCAGATCGCGCCCTGCTTCCGCGACGAGGACGCACGCAACGACCGTTCGCCGGGCGAATTTTATCAGCTTGATTATGAAATGGCCTTTGCCACGCAGGAGGACGTCATGGCGGTTGCGGAGGACGTGTTGTTCGGCGCGTTCCAGGCATTTGCGCCGGAGGGCTTTGCCATTGCGCCGCCGCCGTTCCGCAAAATCCCTTATCGGGAAAGCCTGCTGCGCTACGGAACCGACAAACCCGATCTGCGCAATCCTCTTTTAATTGAAGATCTTAGCGGCTTTTTTGCCGATGTCGATTTCAAGCCCTTCCAAGGCAAGCCTGTGCGCGGGATCAACGCGCCGGGCTGCGCACGGCGCTCGAAGGCCTTCTTTGAGCAGATGCTGCAATTCGCCTCCTCCATCGGCATGAAGGGGCTGGGTTATATTTCGGTGGTTCCCGCCGCCGAAGAGGACACAGGCAGCCAAAACACCGCGCCCTATCCCCTTATGCCGGAAGGTCATTTGCTCAAGGGTCCCATCGTCAAATTCCTTGCGCCGGAAAAGCTTGCGACTCTGTGCGCACAGCTTCACCTCCAGCCGGGCGATACCGTTTTCTTCATCTGCGACCGCCCCGGCGCGGTCAACAGGCTTGCCGGGCAAATCCGCGCGGCACTGGGGGAACGCCTTGGGCTGATTGATAAAAACCGTTTTGAATTCTGCTTTATTGTGGATTTTCCAATGTACGAAATCAACGAGGAAACAAAGAAGCTGGAATTCACCCACAATCCTTTCTCCATGCCCCAGGGCGGGATGGAGGCTTTGACCGCAAAAGATCCGCTGGATATTCTGGCGTATCAGTTTGACGTTGTATGCAACGGGGCGGAGCTTTCCTCCGGTGCGGTGCGCAACCACCTTCCGGCGGTTATGGTCAAGGCCTTTGCGCTGGCGGGCTATACCGAGGAGGATATAAAGGAGCGCTTCGCTGCGCTTTACACCGCCTTCCAGTACGGCGCACCGCCGCACGCAGGCATGGCGCCCGGGCTTGACCGGATGCTGATGCTGCTTACGGGCGAGGAAAGCATACGCGAAGTGACCGCCTTCCCGATGAACGGCAACGCGCAGGACGTGCTGCTCGGCGCACCGGGCGATGTGACGGAATCCCAGCTGCGCGAGGTGCATATTAAGCTGCGATAGGGGAAACACGCAGAGGGCAAGGCAGGAATCAGAACCTGTATTCACAGGATGAAACGAAAGCGTTGCGCCTGTGGATGCAGGTTTTTGTATGCGCAGGCTGCGCCGTCCGGGTGTTTTGGCAGGGCGAAGGGTCAATTTCCGCTCGTATCGTTTTGTGCTTAAAACTTCGGCTCCAGCCTGCCGCGAAACAGAAAGATGCCCAGAACGGCATTGAAGCCGGTGGCGGCAAATACGCTCAAGCGCTCAAACACGCCGAAATATTCCTTCGGCGCTGCATTCACGCCAATTGCGCCAATGAACATGAGCGCCAGCGCAACAGCCGCCCAAATGGCCAGGGACACAAATTGTTTTTTTCGAAGCCCCCCCGCTATGATCAAGGCAAGCGACACGATGGAGAGGATTACCACGAACGCGGTGACAACATAAACGTGGATAATATCCTGAAAACCGCCCGCAAAACCGCTCTCTGATAGCGGGAACATCACATAACCAACACCGGAAACCCAATTCATTGCCGCAAAAATGTATAAACCGGCGCGAAGGAGCTTGCTAAGCCTGCCTTGAACAGCCAAGCATACCGCCATTATACATACAATGCCGCAAAGCCCATACAGCGAGGACAACTGGTTCCACAGCGGGAGCGACGGAGCGCTTGCGGCACTCAAATCGCTGACGGCTTGACTTTTCCAGTCATACCCGGGATAAGCAAGCGGCGCAAAGAGGACTGCCGCCGCATAAGAAGCAAGGCTTACGATTCCAAGCAAGCCGAGCCAATGAATCAGTTTTTTCTTGTGTGCGTTCATAAAATACTCCCATCCGCTGCAATCAGCTTTAAGGGTCTAGGGCGTGTCGCTTTGCTGTTGGGTGCTTTGGCTTGCTTTCAGGCGTGCCGCCATCAGCTTGCCGGCTTTATAGATATCCCCGCAGCCAAGCGTTAAAACCAAGTCGCCGGGCGCGGCGTTGGCGCAGACATATTCGGCAACCTCATCGAATTCGTTGAACCAGACGCTGCCGGGGAGCTTCGCCGCAAGCTGCGCGGTTTCCACACCAAAGGTGTTGATTTCCCTTGCGCCCATGATCCGAGTGAGCACCACGCGGTCCGCGGTGGCAAGCGCCCGCGCAAAATCATCAAGCAGCAAAGCGGTGCGCGAATAGGTGAAGGGCTGGAACACCGCCCAAACCCGCCGGTAGCCCATCTGCTTTGCGGCGGCGAGGGTAACCTCCAGCTCCTTTGGGTGATGGGCGTAATCGTCCGCAAGCGTGATTGCGCCGTATTCGCCGAGGAATTCAAACCTGCGCCCCGCGCCCCGGAAGGCTTCCGCGCCCTTTTCGCAATCCAGGATGCTTGCGCCCGAAAACATCGCCGCCGCAATCGCCGCAAGGGAGTTGGAAACATTGTGCTCCCCCGGCACGGATAAACGGATGCCGGTCAAGTATTCGCCGTGATAATGCAGGTCATAGCGGGCAAAGGCACCCTCCATCGTTACGTTTACCGCGCGGAAAAACGCTTCCTCGGAACGCCCGAAAGGAATCAGCCGTTTTACCGCCGCGCCGTCGAGCACCCGCCGGGTGTTGCGGTCGTCGCAGTTATAGATCACCGCCTTGCTTGCCATGGAAGCGAATTTGCGGAAGGATGCCATCAGGTTCTCCAGTGTCTTAAAATATTCCATGTGATCCTCATCCACATTGAGGAGCACGGCGACATCCGGCGCAAGCTGGAGAAAGGTATCCTGAAACTCGCAGGCTTCGCAGATCAGGTGTTCGCTCCCGCCTGCCAGACCGTTGCTGTTGGTCAGGGGCAGCCTGCCGCCGATCACCGCGCTGGGCGAAAGCCCCGCCTGGAGCATCAACTGCGTGAGCATGGCGGAGGTGGTGGTTTTGCCGTGTGTGCCGCAGACGCATATGCTGTTCTGGTAACGCCGCGTGATTGCGCCGAGCAGGCTTGCGCGTTCAAAGGTTGGGATGCCGGAGGCCTTCGCCGCCGCAAGCTCCGGATTATCCTGCAGCAGCGCCGCCGTAAAAACGATCATATCCGCGCCCTGGATGTTTTCCGCCTTCTGCGTTAGCGTCACCCGGGCGGCGAAGGCGCGCACCCTGCCCAGGGTTTCACTTTCGTTGTTGTCTGATCCGGTGATCGCGCAGCCTTCTTTGTGAAGAATTTCCGCCAGCGGACACATGCCGGATCCGCCGATGCCAATAAAATGGATGCGCTTTGCCCGTGCCAAAACCTGGTCAATCGTTTCCGCTTGTTCCATATGCCTAAAAACACCCTTCTTTTCTGTCAATATAACAAGACACCCGTCCCAAAAGCAATTCAGTATATCAGCAACCGGGGAATTCCGCAAGGGGAAACTTGCGGTCAGCCACATTTTTTTTGCGGCCGGCGCTGCGTATGGCAATCAATTTGGCGGCGCCCCGGCAAAGGGAAAGAACCCCTCCTTCGCAAGGGTGCCGCTGAAGCCGAGGATTTCTCCCCTCCTCTTTTTTGTTGTTGAATTGTTACCCCCGCTCCCCCAGCCGGATATATTCCCGGTCCGCAATCACACTTTGGTAAGCGGGGCGGATGATTTTATCCTGGTTGATCAGCTCTTCGATGCGGTGGGCGCTCCAGCCGACAATCCGCGCGATGGCGAACATCGGCGTGAAAAGCTCTGCGGGGATACCCAGGATGCTGTAGACAAAGCCGCTGTAAAAATCAACATTGGCGCTCACGCCTTTGTAAATCCGGCGCTTTTGCGCGATGATCTGCGGCGCCAGGCGCTCCACCAAAGCGTAGAGGTCAAATTCCGCCTTGCGCCCCTTTTCGGTCGCCAATTGCTCGGTGAAGCTTTTGAAGATATCCGCGCGGGGATCCGAGATGGAATAAACCGCGTGACCGATGCCATAGATCAGCCCGCGCCGGTCAAAGGCTTTTTTCTCCAGCAGGGAGACCAGGTAGGCACCCACCTCGTCCTCGTCGGTCAGGTCGCGCACGTTTGCCTTAAGATCCTCAAACATCTGCACCACCTTGATGTTTGCTCCCCCGTGCTTGGGACCCTTCAGGCTGCCAAGGGCGGAAGCGATGACGGAATAGGTATCCGTTCCGGAGGAGGAAACCACATGGGTGGTGAAGGTGGAATTGTTGCCGCCGCCGTGTTCCATGTGCAGCACCAGGGCAAGATCAAGGATCTTCGCTTCCAGCGCGGAATAAGCTTTATCCGGGCGCAGCAGGCGCAGTGTGTTTTCCGCGGCGGAAAGCCCCGGATCCGGCTTGTGGATATAGAGACTGTCGTCGCATTCATAATGGTTATAGCTGTGGTAGCCGTAAACCGCCAGCAGCGGGAAAACGCTGATCAGATGCAGGCACTGCCGCAGGACGTTGGGGATGGTGATGTCGTCACAGGCGCGGTCGTAAGCGCCCAGCGTAAGGACGCTGCGGGAAAGCAGGTTCATCATATCCTGCCGGGGCGCTTTCATAATCACGTCGCGCACAAAATGCGCCGGAAGCTGGCAGCATTCCCCCAGCAGGGCGTGAAAGCCGGTTAGCTGCGCCTGCGTTGGCAGATCGCCGAAGAGCAGCAGATACGCCACCTCTTCAAAGCCAAAGCGGGAGGACATCAAAAAGCCGTTACAGATTTCCTTGATATCCAGACCGCGGTAGCGCAGCACGCCGGGGCAGGAATGCTTTTCGCCATCCACAATTTTGGAGGAAATGATGGTGGAAATCTGCGTCAGCCCGGCCTTGACACCGTTGCCGTCTTTGTCGCGCAGACCCCGCTGCACATTGTGGAAGGGATACAGGGCGCTGTCAATCGTGCTTTTTTCTTGGCACAACGCTGCCAGCTGCTGTATGCGCACGTCCTTTTCGAGGATGGAACCGGCCATGGGCGGTGCCCCCTTTCTGCATATTCTCTTCCCTTATTATCGCACATTCTTGTCCAAAAGTAAAGACGCGCGAGAAGACTTCATAAAAAAGACACAGTTTCCGCAGCGCGTTTCATAATTTTTTCGAAAAAGTAAATGCGTGACCATTTACGTCCCCGCTTGACGCATTGCCGCGGATATGCTAAACTGTTGCATGGGCATATTCTGAGCGGGAAAGCGGACACAGGTTCCCGCTCATAAAGAAAGCCGATAACAAAAACAAAGCCCGAAAGGAACCCTGCTGCTATGATTCAAGCCATCAACGTTGGACTGCAATACGGCGGACGCAGCCTTTTTGAACACGTGGACATCACCTTCACGCGCGGCAACTGCTATGGATTGATCGGCGCGAACGGCGCGGGCAAATCCACCTTCCTCAAAATTCTTTCCGGCGAGCTGGAACCCGACAAGGGCGAAATTTTCATTACGCCCGGCGAACGGCTTTCCGTCCTTTCGCAGGATCACTTCGCCTTTGACGACTGCGACGTGATCCGCACCGTGCTGCTGGGCAACCAGGAGCTATGCCGGGTCATGGACGAAAAGGAACGCCTTTACGCCAAGGAGGAATTCAGCGAAGAGGACGGAATGCGCATCAGTGAGCTGGAGGAAGCCTTTGCGGAAATGGACGGC
>JAISQZ010000165.1 GCA_031273905.1 Oscillospiraceae bacterium
CAATGCATTCCCAGCTCTGTCCCGCCAAAACAATGCGTTCCCCTGGCTGCAGCGCGGCGTTGAGGATACCGATTTCCTTCCCATTGTAACGGACAGGGTATTCCTGTGACGTGGTAAAAACCGAAAGAAAGTCATGCCCCGTGATGATTGGCTCCGCTTCCAGACCAATCATCAATTCGCCCGTTTCCCCGCGCTGCAGATGCCCAATTTCGATCAAGTGACGCAACAGACACTGAAAATCTTCCCTGGTGATATAACGAAAGGCGTGGAGGGTCAGCACCTCCTGCGCCAATCGCTTTGGCGAAAGCACGCCGCCGTTGGCAAGCAAAACGGACATCGTCTGATGATACAGGATACCGAACGGAAAGCGGTTTTCCGTTGTCGGCTCGATCCAGCGCTCCCCCAGATAAAGCTCCAGCATAGCGATCGCCTTGATCATTCCCCAGTGGAAGGAATTGAGCGGATCCTCGGGCAACTCCGCCGCATCTTCCTGGAAAGCAAACAATAACTGCGCCACCTGCCCCTGCCGCCCACAGCGCCCAATGCGCTGCACCAGGCTTGAAACACTCACCGGCGCACCCATCTGCAGCACGCGATCCAGGTCGCCGATATCCAAACCAAGCTCGAGCGTGAGCGTCGCGGCAGTCACAAACGGACGATTGCCCTGCTTCATCTCCCGCTCCGCTTCCTCCCGCAAGGCAGCGGAGATGCTCCCGTGATGCACGCGATAAACGTTCGGCGCCTTTCGCTCCTGCGCGATGCGCTTGAGCCCCGCGATTGTGCCCTCCGCTTCCATGCGGGAATTGGTGAAAATGATTGACTTTTTCCCCAACGTCTGTGCAAAGAGGAACTGTGCCAGCTTGCCGTCCTCACGGGGAAGCAATGCCGCCCTGTCGTCAAAATCCGGCTCCTCTTCCCGTTCAAAGTATTCCATCCAAATTTGCAGGCGGCGCCTAGCGTCCGGCGCTTTGGGATGGATGCAGCCACGCGCACTGCCGGCGCACAGCCAAGCTTTTGCCTGCGTCGCATCCCCCACTGTGGCGGAAAGCCCGATCCTGCGCGGCTGACAGCACGCCAAGCGCTCCAAGCGCTCCAGCAGACATTGCAGTTGCATTCCGCGCTCATTCGCCATAAAATGATGCACCTCGTCGATGATGATAAAGCGCAGGTCGCAAAAGAGGCGTTGGCAATCCTTGGGGCGGCGCAGCAGGCTTTCCAGGGATTCCGGCGTGATTTGCACCACGCCCGCAGGGCTGCGCAGCACGCGTTGCTTGCCGCCGCGGGACGCATCCCCGTGCCACTTGCAAACGGGGATTTTCCCTTCTTCCAACAGCGGCGCCAGCCGGACAAATTGATCATTGATCAGAGCCTTGAGTGGGCTGACATAAAGGATGCCCACGCTCCGGGGCGGATCCTCCCCCAGCAGCGTGAGAACAGGCAAAAATGCCGCTTCCGTTTTGCCGGAGGCGGTTCCGGAGGAGAGGAGCAGATGTTCCTTGCTGTGGAAGATCGCTTCGCAGGCGGCCAACTGGATCGGCCGCAATTCCTGCCAGCCCTTGCGGTAAATAAAATCCTGAATAAACGGTGAAAGCCGCTCAAACGCGTTCAAGCAAAGCCTCCTTTTCGTTGGGCGTTACGCCCTCCAGCACTTCTTCAAGCAAACGGCGCAGGGTTGCCCCCACAGCGGGGCCGCACAGCCCCAGGCGCGTTAAGTCGTCTCCATCGACGGCAAGCTGCGCAAGGCTGGTACAAACGCCCTGCCCGGCACAGGCAAGCAGCTGCGCAAACAACGACGAAGGAGCCCCGCGCAGCGCCAGCACCTCCCGGCTGCGCTCCAGACCGATTTCTCCCAGCATCCTTGCCAACTGTGCGCGTGTGCCGTGCGCATCCCCGGACGAAAATCGCCGCGCATGATCCAGCAATTGCAGCACATGCGTGATCTCCTTTTTGGACTGGCGAAGGTCGTTCAGCAGCGCCTTTGCGTCACTGTTTTCCAAGCCTTGCAGCAGCGCCGCCATACGCAGCACCGGCTGCGCTTCAAGCCGCGCAAGCGCCGCGCAGGCATTTTCCCAGCGCTCCGGCGTATACGCCGCGCGTAGCTGCGGCATCAGGAAGAAAAAGACTTCCCTGTATTCCAGTAAGATTTTTTTCGCCGCCCTGCCGCAAAGCAGCTTGCGCCATTCTGCAGCAATGCGTTCCACGGAAACATAGCGCAGGCTTTCATGAAGCTCCCAAACCTTGGCGGCAGTGGTCGCTTCAATGGCAAAGCCCAGCGTTCCGGCAAAACGCAGGCAGCGCAGGATGCGCAGCGCGTCCTCTGAAAAGCGCAGCGCGGGTTCTCCCACGCAGCGGAGAAGCCCGGCGGCAAGATCCGCTGCGCCTCCAAAGGGATCAATGATCCCCGTCTGGGGCGCATAAGCCATAGCATTGACGGTAAAATCCCGGCGGGCAAGATCAGCGGTCAGATCCTTTGTGAAGGCAACGCTCTGCGGCCGGCGGTGGTCAGCATAAACGCCGTCAAGGCGGAAGGTCGTCACCTCCACAGGGCAATGCCCCACCAGCACCGTGACGGTGCCGTGGCGGAGTCCTGTGCCGATCACGCGGTATGTCTTGCAGGCTTGTGTTACCTGCTCCGGTGTCGCGCCCGTAGCAATGTCCCAATCCTGCGGCGCTTCGCCCAACAGTGCGTCGCGTACACAGCCGCCCACCAGATACGCCGGAAAGCCCGCTTCCTCCAGCAGGCAAAGGACTGTGTTTGCTTGAAAATTCAATTCAATGACCGGCATTTCCCCACCCTTCGCACAACTGCTGCGCAATTGCTACCAGCTCCTCCATTGATGAAAGCGCACAGACGCTCCGCCGAAGCCTTGCGGCCCCCGGAATGCCCTTCATATACCACGCCGCGTGCTTGCGCGCCTCCCGCATTCCAATGCCGTCGCCCTTATATGCGCACAGGCGCCGGATGTGTTCAAGCATCACACGCATCCGTTCCTCAATGGGAGGTTCCGGCAACAGCGCACCTCCGCGCAAAAACGCGGCAATCTGCCGAAACACCCAAGGTCTGCCCAAAGCGCCGCGCCCTAAGGTGACGCCGTCGCATCCCGTAAGCTCAAACATCCGCTTTGCGCTGGGTCCGTCTGTAATATCCCCGTTGCCAATCACCGGAATGGCAACCGCCGCTTTCACCGCGCGGATCGTTTCATAATCCACCGGCGGGGCGTACATCTGCCGCCGTGTGCGCCCATGGACGGTCAAAAACGCCGCGCCCTCGGCTTCCAGCCGCTTGGCAATCTCCGCCGCGTTGCGGCTTTGCTCATCCCAGCCCGTGCGCAGCTTTGCGCTCACGGGCACCGCCTCCCCCAACTCCTCCAAGGCACGCACCAGCGCACGGATGATCTTGCCGCAAAGCGCCGGCTGCTTCATCAGCGCCGCACCGCCTCCATGCCCGGCAATTTTGGGCGCGGGGCAACCCATGTTGACATCCAAAAACGCCGGGCGGTGCGCCAACACCTGCGGTAGCGCCTGCACAAATGCTGCGGCTTCACTGCCGAAAAGCTGAATGCCCGCAGGCCGCTCTTCCGCCGAAAGGCGCAACAGACCATCGCTTTTGCGGTCGCCAAGCGCAACTCCCTTGGCGCTGACCATCTCGCTGCATGTATGACCCGCGCCAAAGCTGACGCAAAGCTCCCGCAGCGCACGGTCCGCAGCGCCCGCCATCGGCGCAAGACCGGCGCACACCGGATCAATGGCGAATGTCCCGCTTATTTGCATAGGGTTTGAAAGCTGCCGCACAGCTTGTTCGCGCTCGGCGTATCCCAAAAGCTGCGGGCACTGATCTCCGTCAGATATTCCGTCCCCGGCACAAGCTCACGCAGCGCAAGCGAGAGAGTTTGCGGCATTTCCTGCAAAAAATACTGGGACCAAAGCGCATATTGCCGCGCGATTGCGCCATCTGCGGCACGGCGCAGCCGGATGATATAATCATTGACGCGGTAGCTTTCCGTTCTGGCCTGATCAAAGGTCAGCGTCGCGCCGGTTGCCGTGATTTCAGTCACCGCAAGGCTTGCGCCTTGGTCAAAATAGGGCGCGGTATCCACGGCACGGCGCTTTTCGCTGGTATAAACAAAGGATCCCGGCTCACTGGGGCGCTCAATTTCCCAAGGCGCAAAAAACGCCTGCCCGGTGATCAAGTCATAAGGCGTAATCCGCACGCGGTTTTGCGCGTCCGCTTCCACAAGCAGCAGCTGCGCGGCGCGTTCGCTTTCCGGCGGGACGGTGCCGTAGTATTTATCGAATTCATCCAGCTCAAAATAGGAAAGCGTGCCGCAGCCAAGGCTGGTGAAATGCCGCTGGTGAATGGAGCGCGGGTCGTTGATGGGTGCGTGGGAATGCCCGGAAAAATCAATCACCTGCGGATAATGCATCAAAATAGCGCTCAGATCGTCGTTGCCCCAGTTGATGCTGCCATAGACCGTATCTGAAATGTGCGGATGCTGGAAAAAGAAGATCGGCTTTTGCGGATCCTCCGCAGCGGCGGCGGCCAGCGCCCGCGCCGCCCAAGACCTTTTTGCTTGATCAAACTCTGTGCCCTTAGAGGGTGAAACAGAGATAAAGTGAAAGCCGTTGATCACCTCATGCACATCCGGCGGCTGGTTGAAAATCCGCGCAAGCTTTTCCGCAGCGCCCTCCGCGCCGGAATCCCCGAATTCATGGCTGGCAACCGAGAGGATCGCCCGCGTTCCATCCCGCAGGTTTTCGTCGAGCGTCCGGCGGAAGGCCTGCATCTGCGCTTCGCTGCCGCTGTTGGCAAAATCGCCGACCACCGCCACCGCATCCAGCCTTTTATGATGAGGGCAGCGTTCCGCGCACACATAAGCGCTTTGCAGCGCCAGCGCCATGCGTGCGCGTTCTGCGGTTGGCGCATCCTGATAGTGCACGTCGCTCAGCGCGGCAAAGCGCAGCACCGGCCTGAATTCGTTCATGCTCATACCTCC
>JAISQZ010000211.1 GCA_031273905.1 Oscillospiraceae bacterium
GACAAAAACAAGATTGAAAAGTGCTGGGCTAACTTGAAAAATTGGCTACGCATTTACGCTGCTGCTTTCTCTTCAATTCAACAGGCAATTTGTGCTTATTATGAAGTGGAATAGCTATATAAGTCATTTGCCCGCACTGCTGCGGTGACCTTGCCGTTTAGCCCGATCACAACACGGTTCCCCCGTATGCTCAACACAGTATAAATCGTGCTGAAAACAAAGGAGGCCAGGCGCTTGCCGGTGTAATCCCGCGCACCGTTTTTGACCCTGACCTTGCTGCCCACCCTGACGGCGGCAGGGGCGGGCGCGGGCGCGGGTTTCGACTTTTTCAATGTGAAGTCCTTAAAGCACCAGCTCAAATCCACATTGCCGCTGATGCCCCGCACCTTGCCCTTGGAGCTATACTGCCACATCGCTTCGCTGCCATCCCAATTGGGCGCTGCGGCGCTGGTGTATTCCGCCAGCCAAAGGTCAATCCCCGCGCCTTGCAGCTGCGGGATATCCAGGTAATTTCTCGCCCAATCCAGATTGCAATAGACCAAGGGGATATAGCCCGCTTTTTTGATCAGCTCGCAAAAGCGCAGCGCCATCTTGGTCAGCAGCGCCCTGCCGACCTTCGCGGCGGCGGCCTCTTCCATATCAATTGCCACGGGGAAGCACGGTTCCCCCTGAACCCCCGCAATGTTTTCGAGGCAAAACTGCGCCTCCTGTTCCACACCCGCAAGGGTTTTCGCATAGGAATAATGATAGAACCCATAGAGAACGCCGTTGGTCTTGCAGCCTTCGACGTTATTTTTCAACTGCGCGTCCACCTGGTTTGCCGCCTTCACGCCGTAGCCGTCGCGGATCATGGCGGCAACCACATCGGTGCCGGCCACGGTTTTCCAGTCAATCCTGCCCTGGTGTTCGCTGACGTCAATTACCTTCAGCCGCATATCCCCATCCTCCTTTGTTTTCCATACACGTTCCTATCATATGCATGGAACTGTGAGAAGGTGAACATGCGGCTGATTCTGTGCGGCAAACAGGAGGAGGCATCTTTTCATCCACAGCCCGCTATTCCATGGCTGTGCGCGGAGTGAAAGCTAATCCACCAGCCCAACCAGACGAAGAAGCCACGCGAGCCCCCGATGAAAGCAGCTTCCAAGGCTCGGGAGCGTTTTTTGCGAGGTGTAAGCGTTGATGGTGAAGGTGGGCGGCGCAAAGAAGTCCGCAAGCTGAACCAGCTCATCGCCCGCGATGCCAAGCGCTAGGTTGCCGGGCAGGGAGGGGCTGCTGAATACCGCAAGGTTATCGGCATCCAGTGCCTGCGCGGTGCCTGTGAAGCGGAAATGGCTGCCGAGGGCGACCAGGTAGCTGTCAAAGGGCGCAACCGTCTTTTCCGCCACAGGTCCAGTGACCTTCGCTTCAGTGCCGTCAATTTCAATTTTGTAAAGCACCATGGCATCCTCGTAATCAAGCCCTTCCTCGCCGATCTGCCCCGCCAGCTTGCCGCCCATGCTCTGGCGGGAGGACAGGATCAGCGCATAAAGCACGTTGTTCACATCAGTGACCAGCGCAGTGTTGTTCACGCCCCAGTCGCCGGTGAGGTATTCGCTGCCGGTCATGCCGCTGCGGTCCACACGCAGATGCACAGGCTGCGCATCCGGCAGCGCCGCAGGATCCAGTAGCTGCACGCCCTGGATGTCGCAATCCGTGAAAGCAAGCCACTCCTTGCCGTTTTCGTCCGCATACAGCGTCAGCCCGATGCTGCCGCTGCCCATGCCGCCGCCGGGCAGCTCCGCGAGCAGGGTGGGCATATTGCCGCTGAGCAGGGGGCTGAGGTCATAAAGCGCGACAATGTCGCCAAAGGGCACCGCGAGATATTTGCCCGCCGCCTGGATGCCGCCCGGATGGCTGCGGGAGCCGCCGTCCACCGGCGCGGGAGTTGTGATGGAGCCGAGCAGCTTTTTGTCGTCAAAAAAGAACAGATAACCGAGCTTTGTTTTGCTCTCGTGCCCGTTAACGGAAGCGACGGTGTATTTGCCGTAGCGCGCGATCCCTTGGATATGGTTGGAATTGACGACAATGATATCGCTGGGAAAGCCCTTGGAGGAGGGCGCGGCAAACTTTTTGCCCTGCGGCTGGAGCGCCGCGAAGCTCTTTTCCACATCGTTGAGCCGGATAAACTCTGTGCGCAGCGCGGGCGTTTTTGCCGCCGCGCCGCCGGCGCACAGGGCGAACAGCAACGCTGTGATCATACCGATGGCCAGGATTCTTTTGGATGTTTTCATAGAACAGTTCCCTCCTAATTTTGTAGCTGTGTTTCCACCACACTGCCGCCGGCATATTGCGCGCGCAGCTTTGGTTTTTCGATCTTGCCCGTGGCATTGCGCGGCACCGGCGCAAAAATGATCCTGCGCGGGCGCTTGTAGCGCGGCAAATCCCTGCAAAACGCGTTGATCTCTTCCTCGCTTGCCTGCGCCCCCGGCTTAAGCTCCACAATAGCGGCGGCGATTTCACCCAAGCGGTATTCCGCCAGACCGATCACCGCAGCATCCTTGATTTTTGGGTGTGCGCGGAGGAAATCCTCAATCTGCACCGGATAAATGTTCTCACCCCCGGTGATGATCACATCCTTTTTGCGGTCCACCAGATAAATGAAGCCGTCCATATCCTCGCGCGCCATGTCGCCGGTATGCAGCCACGCCCCGCGCAGCACCGCCCGCGTCGCTTCCGGATCCTTGTAATAGCACTTCATCACACCGGCGCCCTTCACTGCTAGCTCCCCTACCTCGCCGGGCGCAACGCGTTCCCCCTGTTCATCTACGATCTTGGTTTCCCACAAATAACCCGCCTTGCCGATTGCGCCCACCTTGCCGATGTTTTCGACGCCAAGATGCACACAGCCAGGCCCGATGGATTCGGACAGACCGTAATTCGTGTCGTACGCATGCGCGGGGAAATAGGTTTTCCAGCGCTTCACCAGGCTTGGCGGCACGGGCTGCGCACCGATGTGCATCAGCCGCCATGGGCTGAGATCGTAGTCCTCCAGCCGCAGCTCCCCGGATTCCAGCGCATCCAGAATATCCTGCGCCCAGGGCACCAGCAGCCACACCACAGTGGCGCCCTCCCAAAAAGCGGTTTCTAGGATCCACCGGCTCTGCGTGCCGCGCAGCAGCACCGCGCGGCTGCCGGAAAGCAGGCTGCCGAACCAGTGCATTTTTGCGCCGGTATGGTAAAGCGGCGGGATGCACAAAAAAACATCCTCCCGCGTTTGGCTGTGATGCGCCTGTTCCACCTCGCAGGCGCAGACCAGCGCCCGGTGGGAATGCAGGATCGCCTTGGGGAACCCGGTGGTGCCGGAGGAAAAATAGATTGCCGCGTCGTCCTCGTCGTGCAGTGTAACCTGCGGCGGTTTCTTGGAACAGCGCACCGCAAGCATGGCATAGGGCTTGGCAAAGGCAGGGCGCTCCCACTGCTCACCCACGAAAAACTGCAGGCGCACGCGCGGGATCTTTTCCTGAAGCGCCGCCATGCGTTCCACAAATTCGGGACCGAAGACCAGCGCGTCCACGTCTGCCAGCTCCAAGCAATAGCGAATCTCTTCCGCAGAGTAGCGGAAGTTCATCGGAACGACGGTGGCTCCGGTTTTGAGTACGCCAAAATAGATCGGCAACCATTCGATGCAGTTCATCATCAAAATTGCCACTTTTTCGCCGCGGTGCACGCCCTGCTCCATCAGCAGGTTCGCGAATTGGTTGGCGCTTTCATCAAAGGCGTGCCAAGACAGGGTTTTGCGATAGCCCGTGTGCGCGGAGCGCTCCACAAGCGAAAGCTCCTTCCAGTCTGTTTGAGCGACCGCAAGCTCCCGCAGCTCCGGGTTGATTTCCACCAAAGCGGCGTCATCGCCGTAATGCGCGGCATTCCGCGCCAAAAATTCTGTTATTGGCAAAGGCTTCCACCCCAGTCCTTCACTTTGTACCGCTGAAATAATACCACGCAGCGGCGAAAATGTCAATGAAAAATCGCAAGCTTGTTCCTGATTTATGATAATTTCATAGTAGTTAATTAACGCATGATAATTTCAGACCTCTGGGAAAACTCGGGCAAGCATAGCGCACGCTTTCGGGATCGGCGGGGTCAAGTTCATCGAAGAACCGCCCACGAAAGCTTTAGAAAATCGAAAAATGAGGTTGTTTTTTCGGCGTGCTTGTGGTACAATTTCAAAAGCAATATTAGAAATAAAATGGTGATGTTCTTCTTTGAAATTGCTATTGACAAAGGAGTAAAATTGTGAACAATGAGAGCAGAGCAAAGCAGAGATATTATTCTATTGACGCTCTGAGGCTTTTGTTAGCTTTTTTGTAAAAATCCGTATTTGCCGAGTGCTGTTATTTTCTCTGCGTTGTGATACAATGA
>JAISQZ010000219.1 GCA_031273905.1 Oscillospiraceae bacterium
TGCGCTCCAGACCCGCCATGCCCTTGCTGCCGGAGGGCGCGGTCTTTGCGCCCTTTGCAGCCTTCGCGCCCTTACCGCCACCCATATATTTGTTTTCATAGCTTAAAATTTCATCCGCGTTGAGCGGTTCCTCGCAGACGGAAACCCGGGCTTCATCGCCGTCGCCCAAGACGGCGCAGTTGATTTCGCGCAGGGGCTGCACACAGGGTTCCGCCAGCACGCGGGTCGCAAAACGGAAAGCAAGCTCCATCGCGCTGCGCAGAGAATCCAAATCCTTCGCCTTGCTGATGCCCACGCTGGAACCTAGGTTGACCGGCTTCACAATCACCGGAAAGCCGAAGGACTGCGCGACTTGCCGCAGCGCGGCTTCCGGGTCGCGATCATAATCCGAAGCGCGCAGGCAGAGGCAATCAAGCACCGGGATGCCGTTCATCTTGAACAGTGCCTTCATCGCGTATTTGTCCATTCCCAAAGCGGAAGCGCCAACGTCGCAGCCGACGAAGGGGAGACCCAGCAGCCGCAAAAAGCCTTGCAGTGTTCCGTCCTCCACATTGGCGCCGTGGACGATAGGGAAGGCAACGTCCAACTGCGCCAGCACATTTTTACCGAACGCTTTGGCGGGCTGACGTAGCAAAACCGCCCGACCCTCCCGCCGTGCGGGCAATACCCGCTGGCTTTTGGCAAGCAGGGCGGGGATATCCCGGTAGGCTTCGATTTTTCCAATCGCTTCCCCGGTATAAAAATCATTTTCCTTGGTGATATAAACCGGAATGACCTCATACTTTTCCGGATCAAGAGCCGCCGCCGCCTGCAGCGCGGAAATGACGGAAATTTCGTGTTCCACGCTTTTTCCGCCGAAGAACAGCGCCAAATTGAGTTTCATCAGCTTCACTCCCAATAATATAAAATTTAATAATTATCCGGCAGATCGTTTTCCAGCAGGAGGATCCTTTGACCGCCGCCCGGCAGGGCATGTACCCATTGCATTGCCTCTGGCAGGGTCTTTGCGATGAACAGCCGTTCCGGCGCGAAGCCTGCGGCAAGTGCGCCCTCCCGAACCGGCTTCGTCTGCGTTGAACCCACCAAGGCGATGTAATCGCACACCGCGGCAGCCTGTGCGCCGAAGACTGCGTTGAACTCCGCTTGCCTCGACCCAAGTTCAATCATGCCGGGTGTTACAAGGATTTTTGTGCCTTCAAAAAGCCGCAGTGTGTCCAGTGCGGCTTTTGCGCCGCTGGGGTTGGAATTATAGGCATCATCAATCACCAGCAGCCCGTTGCCGCGGGGGAGCAGCTCTAAGCGATGTGGAACCGGCTGGAGCTTGCGCAGTTGGGAACCCAGTGCTTGCAATGGGACGCCCAGCGTGTGCGCTGCGGCGATTGCCCCCACCAGGTTGACCACGTTGTGCCGCCCGATCAGCCGGGTGGTGAATTCCGCGCGGCTGCCGTCGGGCGCGTGCAGGAGGAAGCTTGTGCCGCGCTGGCTGACGCTGATTTCCCGTGCATAGTAGCTGCCCAGCCCCTCCTCGGAAGCGTAAGTGATCGCATTGGGGTATGCGCCGAGCATTGCGCGGATTTGACTGTTTTCCCCGTTGGCAAAGAGCAGCCCTTGCGCCGGAAGGGCATCCGCCAGCTCAAATTTGGTGCGCGTGATGTTTTCCAGACTGCGGAAGCTTTCCAGGTGCTGCGGGCCGATGGAGGTCAAAATCCCGTGCTGCGGGTGAACAATGTCGCAAAGTTCCTTGATATCCCCCGTCTGCTTCGCACCCATTTCGCAGATAAAAATCTCGTGCGCCGCCGTGAGCGAGGAACGGATCGTTTTGACCACGCCCATGGGGGTATTGTAGTTTTCAGGCGTCATAAGGACGTTATATTTTGCCCGCAGCAGTGTGTTTAAAAAATATTTGACGCTGGTTTTTCCGTAGCTGCCCGTGATGCCGATCACCAAGAGCTTTGGATGCGCTTGGAGTATGCGTTTTGCGTCGTTGATATAATGCCGCCGGATCGCGGATTCCATCGGCGCGTTGAGCGCATTGCACAGCAGCAGAAGGAAGGGAAATCCAAGCTGCAGCAGATAAAGCAACGCCAGCCGCAGCGGTTGATTTTCCAAAAAAAAGAGGAGCGCAAGTATCCAAAGCAACTCCAAAAGCCCAAGCGCTGCGAGCAGGCGCTTCACCCGCGCGGTGAAGACCAGCGGTTTTTTCGCGTTTTTTTTCGGGAAGAAGAACCAGCCGCCCGCCAAGGGAAGCAGGAACACACGCAGCGTTTTTCTGTTCTTTTTGTACCAGGCAAGCTGCACCTTGGGCTTATAGGAATTGAGCTGGAACATGTGCAAAAAATGCAGAAGCGCGGCATTGCCGCCGATGAGCAGCAATAGCCATGCGGGGTAATAGAGCAGTTCCAACCCAAGCCCTCCTGTTTTGTTCAATCAATCTGCATGAAGGAAGCGATTACCCGCAAAAATTGCGCTTGCCGCTCCAAAAAGGCGTAGTGCCCGGCGTTTTCCAGGATCACAAGCCCGGCGTCCGGGATGTCCCGCTCCATACGTCGCCCGTCCGCAAGGGGCGTGGCGGTATCGTTGCGTCCCCAGATCAGCAGCGTTGGCGGTTGAATCAGAGGCAGCAGCGGCGCAAGATCCTCATTGACGGTTTTGACCAGCACCTGGCGCATCAGGGGGGAAGCGGCGCGGTAATCCGCCGAGCCATGCCTGCGGCGCAGCGCTTCCAGCGCTTCGGGGAACAGCGCCCTCACGGGCGGCAGGGTAAGCAGCCTTTTGCCCATTTGATACCGCTTTTGCCGCAAGCTCGCCTTTTTGCTCTGCTCCGGCTTGATGCCGGCGGCGCCCACCAAAATCAGTTTTTGCAGCTTTGGCGAAGGCAGCCGCCTTGCCGCAAGCTTCAGGATCACCCGTCCGCCGAAGGAATGCCCCAGCAGGGAGCAGCGTTCAATGCCAAGCGCCTGCAAAAAGCGCAGCACGCAATCGGCGTATTCCTCCAGGCTCCAAGCGAAGCTAGGCTCCGGGCTTTGTCCAAAGCCGGGGAAATCCAGCGCCAGCACGCGGCAGCGCTTTGCGAGCAGTTGGATCAGCGGTGCGAACAGGCTTTGATCCGTGCCCCAGCCGTGAAGAAGAAGCACTGCCTCGCCCTCCCCCGCCTGGGTATAAAAAATTGATTGCCCTTGGATTTCGATTGTCATTGCAAGCTCCTGTTTGATGCGGATAATCATATCCTATGCAGTTTTTTGCCCGCTTATACGATCTCACCGGCGGTGGGAGCGTATTATATTCGCTCAAAGACCAAGGCCTGCGGCGGGGGCAGATGGGTGCCGCCCCAAGAATCGCGCCAGCCCTCGCGCAGCCCGTCCCGCCTGCGCGCGAGCATCTCAAACGCGAAGGCGGGATAAACGCCGTCGAAGGTGGAAATGCCTTCAAAGCTGTTTCCGCTGCCCACGGAAATGTGCGCCTGGTAAGAGCCTGGCGTAAGGCAATGCCCGGCAAAGGACATCGTCACCCGGTACGTTTCCCCCGCGCACATTTCGCGGGCAAACACCTCCGTGAACGTAAGACCCACCAGTCCGTGCGCATTGGCAATTTCAAAGCGCATGGTGGCGTTTTGCACATCCGCTTGGCAGCGCATTGTGACGCGGAAGGCGATCGCATCCTCATATTCGTAAACGCAGTCGCGGGTATCCAGCAGCTCCAGCCGGGTCATCAGCACTGCGCCGGAAATGTGCCCTAACCGTTCCTTGCTTGTCAGGTCAATGTCCCGTTC
>JAISQZ010000242.1 GCA_031273905.1 Oscillospiraceae bacterium
AATGAGTATGTGGGTGCGCTTTCGCTTTCTTCCAACGGGAAACGCTTGGCGATGTGCCTGATCGGCACGGAAAAAGCGGGTGTCTATTCCCGTTTTGTGCTCTATTCCGTCGGGAAGGATAAGCCGTCAATTGATCTGCGCTTCCAGGACGCTTGGCTTTATCGCGTCTCCCCCATTCGCGGCGGCTGGATGGTGCCGGGGGATCAGGCAATATATCTCATCCGCGAAAACGGAAGCTATGAAACCCTCTCCTTCGGCGGGCACAGCCTGATCTTTTCCGACGCGGAGGAAAACGGGCTTTCCGCCGTGCTGCTGCAGGACTGGAACAAAAACGGCAGCTTGCTGCGCGTCTATAGCAACAAGGGGGCGTTGCTGCAGGAGGTCGCGCTGCGCGAACAGGTAAGCGCACTGCGCGTTGAACAGGGCAAGGTCTATTTGCGCTTGGAGGACATTCTCCTTTGCCGCAAACCCAACGGCAGCTTTGTGCAAAGCCAGCCGCTGCCCACAGGCTCGCAGGAGGTTTTTGTCCGCTCCAACACAATTTACGCCCTCACCGTGGGCAGCGTGGAGCAATTGGAAGCGCAGTGGAAGGATTACGTTTTTACAGAATAGCCATTGCGTCGCCTTGGGGCGGCGTCCTCAGGCAAACGAAAAGGCTTTGACCATGCACGCTATGTGCGCGTTCCGCCCGCCCGAAAAATGATCCGCAAAAAACGCCTCCAAAAGATTTGCCTTTTTGCCGCGGTTGTGCTATGATTGCATAGTATTATTCCGCAAGCAAAGTCATACCATTGTCGCTTGTCTTTTTGGCGCAATCCTGCGCCCTCATTGGCAAGACTCTACTTGCGGAGTAATAAAATAAAACTGCAAACGGAGGTTTTATGCCGCGCAGCTGCCGCATCCTTTTTATCTGCACCGGCAACACCTGCCGCAGTCCCTTGGCGGCGGCGGGCTTTGCCGCGCTGTGCAAAAAGGCGGGGCTGGAGAACGTGGAAGCTGCCAGCGCGGGGCTTTCGGCGCAAAGCGCCTCTCCCGCTGCGGCGCATATGCAGCACGCCGCACAGGAGGAGGGCTTGGATTTGACCCTGCACCGCAGCCGCCAAGCGGATGCCGCCCTGCTCAACGCCGCCGATTTGGTGGTCTGCCTTTCCACAAGCCACGCCCTGCTGCTCGCGGCGCTTGTGCCGCATGAAAAAATCCGCGTGCTCGGCGGCGGCATTTCAGATCCCTTTGGCAGCAGCCTTGCCTGTTACCGCGCCTGCGCCAAGGAAATCCTGAAAGCGCTTCCTGCGCTGCTGCGGGAACTCGCCGCGCCCTTTTCTTTTTTGGAACCCGCTTGCAGAATTGTTCCGGCGAAAACGGTTCACCTGCCGGAGCTTGCCGCGCTGGAGGCGCAATGCTTTTCCACGCCCTGGAGCGCACAAAGCCTCGCATCCTCTCTTGATGCTGCCAACAACCGTTTTCTTGCGGCGTTTTGGGGCGAAAGGCTTGTAGGATACCTTGGGCTGACGCAGGTGATGGAACAGGCGGATATCTTGAATATTGCCACAGCGCCGGACTTCCGCCGCCACGGGATCGCCAACGCCCTGCTTGCCAGGGCGGAAACACAGTCGATCCTCGCCGGCTGCGGCGAACTGCGCCTTGAGGTGCGCGAAAGCAACGAAGCCGCCCGTGCGCTTTATGCCGCCCGCGGCTATATGCAGACAGGGCGGCGCAGGCAATATTATCAAGCCCCGCAGGAGGACGCGCTTCTGCTGACCCTTCACTGTTATTGATCATCATTTTTTAGTTTAGGAAAGTTCTTTTTATGCGTATCTTGGCCATTGAATCCTCCTGCGACGAAACTGCAGCGGCCGTTGCCGCGAATGGACGCGTTGTTTGTTCCAACGTAATTGCAAGCCAGATTCAAACCCACCGGGAATTTGGCGGCGTAGTTCCGGAAATCGCCTCCCGGATGCACGTGGAGGCCGTCTCCCGGGTGGTGGAGGAGGCGCTGCGGCAAGCGGGGCTTGCGCCAGAGGACGTTGACGCCGTTGCCGTCACGCACGCGCCCGGCTTGGTGGGCGCGCTGCTGGTGGGCGTCAATTTTGCCAAGGGCTACGCCTATGCCCTGCAAAAACCGCTGGTGGCGGTGCATCATCTGCGTTCCCACGTGGCGGCAAATTACCTGTGCAGCAAAGACCTGAAGCCGCCCTTTTTGTGCTTGCTTGTTTCCGGCGGGCATACGCAGATCGCGGCGGTGCGGGATTACACCGTCTTTGAGGTGATCGGTTGCACGCGGGATGACGCGGCGGGTGAGGCGCTGGATAAAACTGCCCGTGTGCTGGGGCTGCCCTATCCCGGCGGCGTGCATCTGGATAAGGCGGGGCAAGGCGGAAACCGCAGCGCGTTTACCTTCCCGCGCCCCAAGGTGGAGGGCAAGCCCTTTGATTTCAGCTTCAGCGGATTAAAGACCGCAGCGCTTCATCATCTGCAAAAGCGGCCTGTGTGCAAGGATTCAAAAGCACTGTGCGATTTTGCGGCGTCCTTCCAATTCGCCGTTGCGGATTATCTCTGCGGCGCGGTTCTCAGAGCCGCCGGGGAATTTGGCTTTGATAAGGTCGTTTTGGCGGGGGGCGTAAGCGCCAACAGCGTATTGCGCGAAGAAATGGCGCTGCGCTGCGGGGAGGCGGGGCTTTCGCTCTTTTTTCCGGAACAGGCGCTTTGCGGCGATAACGCCGCTATGGTTGCCGCGCAGGGTTATTATGAATTTTTGGCGGGCTGCCGCGCGGGCTGGGATCTCAACGCGGTTCCAACACTGAATATCAGCGGCTAAAGGAAGCTTTGCCATAAAAGCCCGGGATTTGTTTGAAGCTGCCAACAAACCCAAACCCTGGTCTTTTATCGTCATATGGTCGTTTCTCAGGCAAGCGCATTCCCCCTCGGCATCTCCGGCACCTAAATCCAAAGAACAAAGAACAAAGAATTCAGAAGGAGTGACCCCCATGTCAGACGCAGTGCTCAGTCAATTTACGCAGGAAATCCGGAAGGAAACAAAATCCGTCGGCAAAAAAATGAAGGTCGGCATCATCGGCACAGGCTGGATCGCGGAAGCGCACATCGAAAGCTACAAAACAATGCCCGATGTGGAGGTGATCGCCGCAGCGGATCTGATTCCCGGCAAGGCGGAAGCCTTTATGCGGCGCTATGGCGTGGAAGGCGTGCGCTTTTATCCCGATCACCTTGCCATGCTGGAAGCGGAGCCGACGCTTGATGCGGTGAGCGTTTGCACCTACAACCGCACCCACGCCGTCTGCACCATTGACGCGCTCAACCGCGGCATCAACGTGCTGCTGGAAAAGCCCATGTGCGTCACCACGGAGGAGGCGGTGGATATCTGCCGCGCGGAAAAGAAGAGTGGCAAACTGCTTTCCATCGGCTTCCAGCCGCGTTTTGACGTGAACATGCAGATGATCAAAAGGATTGTGGAATCCGGCGAACTGGGCGAGGTCTATTATATTCAAACCGGCGGCGGTCGGCGCAGGGGGATCCCGAATTCCACCTTCATTGAGCAAAAAACCGCCGGCATCGGTGCGCTGGGCGACATCGGCTGCTACTCGCTGGATATGGTGCTCAACGCCGTCGGCTATCCCAAGCCGCTGACTGTTTCCGGCTATATTTCCGCGTTTTTCGGCGCAAATCCGCTCTATAACAATCCCGCGGACGCGGTGCGCTTCAACGTGGATGATTTCGCGGCGGCCTTCGTGCGCCTAGAGGGCGGTATAATTCTGGATTTCCGCATCGCTTGGGCAATGCATGTGGACAGCCCCGGCGACACCATCCTCTTTGGCACAAAGGCTGCGCTGCGCATCCCCGCCACCGATTGCTGGAACGGTTCCGTCGGCGGCGCAATGACGCTATACCGCGACGTGGCGGGCGAACGCACAGAGACCAGCATCCCCATCCTCGAAAACGATCCGGGGAAGGGCGGCTTATTCGACCAAAAAATCCGCTCCTTCCTGGACGCGATTGCCCAGGGTAAGCCCGCGCCCGTGCCCTCGAGCCAAATTTTGTATAATCAGGCAATCATTGACGGCATTCTTAAATCCTCCCGGGCGGGCAAGGAAATTGAGATTGTGATCCCGGAAATTTAACGCCTGCGCTGCGCTTTGCCGCTTCGCGCACCCGGGGTATTTTATTGCGGGCAATCCGTATGATCGCCGGGGCTTTGGGTTGATTTTCGGCTCAAAGCCCTTGCTATTTTGCGTGCTATTCCTCCAACTGACCCTCCATAACGCCGGGAAGAAATAAATATAAATAATATTGAAAATGTTGAAAAATTCATTGACAATTGACGAATCCGGTGTTACAATGAAATAGCTGAAAGGAAAAGGAATTTGCCTTGTCGTTGAGTAGCTGTCACGCGACGTTGATTTTAGATCGGGTTGAAGTGGTAAATGCAGACTATGTACCTTCTAATTTTATGGGAGTCAAGCCTAGAGTGTTAAATAGTAGCGGAACTGTGGTAATAGAAAGCGACTGGTATTATAATTTGTCTTCGGCTTATGCGATTACATACAGCGTGACAGAGAACAATGCAAGCGGCGCCCGTTATGCGCAAGGCTTGCAGAAAACGTGGACCGGTTCCACTTGGTGGACACACAACACCTTTGCAACAGCCTCCTCAAGCACATATAACTGATACTTTATTGAATCATGAAAGGTTGTGATTATTTTGAAAAACAAATTAAAGACCGTCCTTCCTTTTTCCCTTGGAATCGTATTCACAGTCGCGCTGGTTTGTTTTATCGCGGCTACGCCCGGTCAGGAACCAACAGAGTGGCCAGCAGTGCCGGTGTATTCGACAAATATTCATGGCGAAACCTACGGCATCGCGGCGGACGTGCCCGCAAATGACCCCGATTTGATTTCCGCCATTGGTGTGGATGGCGTGGAAGGTTATTTCCGCTACGCGGAAGCGCACCCGGAAGACGGACATCTCAATTCACCGGATGAAGTTGCTGCTTGGCAGGCAGAACATCCACCCGGTGAGGTTCGCTATGTTAATCTTTATGACAAAGACGGCAATGTGATTGGAGAAATGAAGATTGGCGGCGGCGTAGCCGTGGAACACACCCGCCCGGAGGGACAGGTGCCCAACGGACGGCCATATGGTGAACCAACAGAATAGGTAAAAAATGCGGTAGCTTTTTGAGTCAATTAAAAACAAGGGCTTTGGGTTGATTTTCGGCTCAAAGCCCTTGCTATTTTGCGGCGGTTCTGCTACACTATCCATGTGAACCACGCTTTGGATTTTTTTGAAGCATCCTCCCGACCATCTGCGGCAATCCCTTTTTCAAAAAAGGGGCATATCTTCGGTAGCTAAAATCCAGCAAGGAGCCTTCATGTTTGTTGATATCGCAAAAATCAAAGTGAGCGCCGGGAACGGCGGCGACGGCTGCGTCGCCTTTCACCGCGAAAAGTACGTCGCTTCCGGCGGACCTAGCGGCGGGGACGGCGGGGCGGGCGGAAGCATCTTCTTTTTGGCGGACGACCAGCTTTCCACACTGTCGGATTTCCGCTATAAGCGCAAATACAAGGCGGCGGATGGCGCCAGGGGCGATTCCGGCAAACGCAGCGGCAAAAGCGGGGAAGATTTGATCCTGCGTGTGCCGCGCGGTACTATTGTGCGCGAAGCCGAGACGGGGCGCATCCTTGCCGATATTTCCGGCGGGGAGCCTTTCCTCATCGCCAAGGGCGGGCGCGGCGGCTGGGGCAACAGCCATTTTGCCACACCCACCCGTCAGGCGCCGCGTTTTGCCAAAGGCGGTACGCCCGGCGAGGAATGGGAGCTAAAGCTGGAACTCAAGCTCTTGGCGGATGTGGGCTTGCTGGGCTTTCCAAATGTGGGGAAAAGCTCCTTCCTTTCCGTGGTCAGCGAGGCGAAGCCCGTTGTGGCGGATTACCATTTCACAACCGTCAGCCCCGTGCTGGGCGTTGTGCGCCTGGGGCTGGGCAGCGCTTTCGTGGCGGCGGATATCCCGGGCTTGATTGAGGGCGCCAGCGAAGGCGTTGGATTGGGTCACACATTTTTGAGGCACGTGGAGCGCTGCCGGATGCTTCTGCACATCTTGGACGCGGCGGGCAGCGAAGGGCGTGATCCCATCGCGGATTTTGAAACCATCAACCGTGAGCTGCGCTCTTATTTGCCGGAACTTGCGGACCGACCACAGCTTGTGGCGGCAAACAAGACCGACCTCGCAAGCGCGGAGC
>JAISQZ010000103.1 GCA_031273905.1 Oscillospiraceae bacterium
GGCAAAAGGGGGGGTTCCTGTGGCGGAAGAAAAAAAGCCGGTCAACAAGCCCGCAATGCCGCACAACGTCATCTTGGAGGATCGCCGTCTGCTGACGGTTTCCGGCGTTTCGGACGTAGATAGCTTCGATGAGCACATGATAACGGTGTTCACAGATCTTGGCGAGATGATCGTGCGCGGCAACGATTTGCACATCAACCGCCTGAGCGTGGAGGTAGGCGAGCTGCTGCTGGAAGGGCAGATCATCTCGCTGACCTATCAAACGCAGACTGAAAAAACAGGCGGCGGCTTTTTCAGCAAGGTGTTCCGCTGATGGTCTATCTGCCGACAATCGCAAGCCAGACAAAGCTCTTTCTGCTTTCGCTCGGCTTTGGCTTTGCGCTGGGTATGCTTTACGACCTGTTTCGCATCCTGCGGCTGCTGATCG
Source organism: Oscillospiraceae bacterium (assembly GCA_031273905.1). GTDB lineage: Bacteria > Bacillota > Clostridia > Oscillospirales > Acutalibacteraceae > WRMQ01. The sequence goes on from JAISQZ010000103.1 coordinate 428, forward strand.
GCGGCAAAAAGCGCAGCTTGCTCGTGCAGGATATCCTTTATTCCCTTTGCTGTACAGGCTTGAGCTTTTTCTTTTTTCTCACCGCCGCCCAGGGGGTACTGCGCGGCTTCGGCGTTGCGGGGGAAATCCTTGGCTGGCTGATCTATTATTTTTCCTTTGGCAGCGTAGCGCTACGCGTCAGCGGCTGGCTTGTCCGTACTCTGCACGGTATGTTCCACGTGCTGCTGCGCTGCGTTTTGGCGCCGTTCGGCTGGTTGCTGCGCGGTTACAGGGCGCTTTTTTCAAAACTCCGGCGCTTTGGCGGCAAAAAAAGCAGAAAATTTAAAAAAAATTTACATTTCTACTTGAAAAAGACGGGTGTCATGGTGTATAATAGATGTGACAAGTCCGCTGGGAGTAAAAAGGAGTCACAGAGCCTTAATGAAAACGCGCAGCAGCTTGATCCCCGTTTTGGGGAAAATTGAACAGCTTCTGCTCTTGCTTCCGAGCAGAAAGAACCGCGTCCTCAGCCTTTCGCTGGCTGTGGCTGTGGCTATGCTGGCGATTTTTGTTGGCGTCAAGCTTCTGGGCGGCAGACAGGCAATCGAAAAGGTGGAAGCCGAAAACGCGGCAATCCAAGCGCAAATTGACCAGCTCCGTGCGGAAAGCAAGGGCTACGAGGCAATCCTTGCGGAGGATAACGAAGCCGCCTTTGAGGATTACGTCCTCCGCACCGCGCGTGAGCATTTGGGGCTTTCCCTGCCGGGTGACCGCGCGTTCATTGATCCCGCAGTGTTGCAGGCGTTTGGACAGTAATCTTTGTGAATTCCGATACATTTTGTAAGGGGCGTTAGCATTGTATGGCGGCTGAAGTTGGCGCGTTGCTTGAAGGCAAAATCACCGGCATCATTGAATATGGCGCCTTCGTCGATATCGGCGAAGGAAAAACGGGTATGGTGCACATTTCTGAGGTTGCGCCGACCTATGTCACCAACATCCGTGATCATCTCTGCCTGGGGCAGGAAGTCCGCGTCAAGGTGTTGAGCGTTTCCGACGAAGGCAAGGTCAGCCTTTCCATCAAAAAAGCGCTTGACCCTTCCCAGCCATCACCCGGCGCCGCTCCAAGGGCTCCCATGCCCCCGCGCCCGGCGCGCCGAGGCACACCCAATGTCTGGCAGGGTCAGCGCAACGCAGCAGCCGCAGGTTCCCAAAGCTTTGAGGATATGATGACGCAATTCAAGCAGACCAGTGAGGATAAAATTTCCACCCTGCGCCGCGGCGGTGATTCCCGCTACGGCGGGGGTGCTTCACGCCGCGGCGGCGGCAAGAAATAGCGGGAAAATAAAGTTTCTATGCAAAGCAATTGGAACGCCGGGGATTGGGTCGCGGATACGCAGTGCGTGCGCCGCCTGATTTCCGGCGTTTGATGTGTCGTATTGCCTCGTCACTAAAATCGTATTCAAATTGATTCCGGAGGAAATCCTATGCGCGAACTGGATGTCTCCTTGGTGGAGGAAGCGGTTGCCCGCCTTTGCGTGGAAGCAAACCTGTATCTGCCGCAAAGCCTGCGCAACAAAATTGAGCAAGCACGGCAAACGGAAGAAAATCCGCTTGCAAGGGATGTCCTTAGCGATCTGCTGCGCAATCTGGAAGCGGCGGAGACGCTTCATCTGCCCATCTGCCAGGATACCGGCATGGCGGTCATTTTTGCGGAAATCGGGCAGGAGCTGCATTTCGTCGGCGGCAGCTTTGAAGAAGCGCTCCAGCGCGGCGTTGCGCGGGGTTACACGGAGGGCTTCCTGCGCTGTTCTGTTGTAGGGGATCCCCTGCGCCGCAAAAACACCGGCAACAACACCCCCGCCGTGCTGCACCTGCGCCTGATTGCGGGAGATGCGCTGCGCCTTTGCGTTGCGCCCAAGGGCTTTGGCAGCGAGAATATGAGCCGCTTGGCAATGCTGACCCCCGCCGCCGGGGCAGATGAAATCACCGCCTTCGTGCTGGAAAGCGTCCGGCTTGCGGGCAGCAACCCCTGCCCGCCAGTTGTGCTGGGCATCGGCATTGGCGGCAATTTTGAATCCTGTGCCCTGCTGGCGAAGCAGGCGCTGTGCCGCCCGGCGGATATCCCGAACGGCGACGCCTATTATGCCGCGCTGGAGCAGCGCATTCTGCGTGAGGTGAACGCCCTCGGCATCGGTCCACAGGGCTTTGGCGGCAGCACCACCGCGCTTTGCGCCGCGGTTGAAACCGCGCCCACGCACATCGCCGGGCTGCCTGTTGCCGTAAACATCGGCTGCCACGTCACCCGTCATGCCGAATGTAGCCTTTAGGGGCTGTTCGCACAAGTAGCTAGCATAAGGGTGGAAAATCAAAAAAGAAGGCTCTTCGCTATTTCAAGTGGGCAAT
>JAISQZ010000175.1 GCA_031273905.1 Oscillospiraceae bacterium
AATTTCCTCCGGCGCGGAAATTTTGATCCCCTGCAAGGTTTCCAACTGCTGCACGAAGCTTGCCGCGCGCATCAGGTTTTCCACCGTCCCGGTATCCAGCCAAGCGTAGCCGCGCCCAAGGATTTTGACATCCAGATCGCCGCGGTCAAGGTACATTTGGTTTATATCCGTGATTTCCAGCTCCTTGCGCGCGGAGGGTTTGAGTGATTTCGCGAATTCCACCACGCGGTTGTCGTAAAAATAAAGCCCGGTCACGGCATAATTGGATTTGGGGTTTTTCGGTTTTTCCTCAATGGAGAGCACTTTGTTATTTTCGCCGAATTCAACTACGCCAAAGCTTTGCGGCTTTTCCACATAGTAGCCGAAAATGGTCGCCCTGCCCTCTTGCTTTGCGGCGTTGCGCAGCAGGCAGCCAAGACCGCTGCCATAAAAAATGTTGTCTCCCAAAATCATTGCGACCGAATCGCCGCCGATGAATTGCTCGCCGATAACGAAGGCCTGCGCCAAGCCGTCAGGGCTGGGCTGGATGGCGTAGCTCAACCGCAGACCGAACTGTTTTCCCGTACCCAAGAGCTTCTGGAACTTCGGCGTGTCCTCCGGCGTCGAAATGATCAGGATGTCCTGAATCTGCGCGAGCATTAAGGTGCTCAGCGGGTAATAAATCATCGGCTTGTCATAAACCGGAAGGAGCTGCTTGCTTGTTACCATCGTCAGCGGAAACAACCGCGTCCCCGATCCTCCGGCCAAAATGATCCCTTTCAAGCGCTTCACTCATTTCTTTTTGGAATGTCTTCGCCATTTTTCTTCAAGAACCCTACTTCAACTGCGAAAATTATAGCACATTTTGACAAGAGTGTCAAGAAGAGATCAGCGAAATCGAAATGGGCGGCTGGGAAGGGGGCGAAAGCAATCCTTGTTCAGGCAAAAATGCAGCTCATTCAAACAGATAAACACGGCATTCATAGGGTTTGGTAAGAAACTGGTCGTTCTGCCTTTCAGGCGGGGCGTAGTTGCCGAAAACCCGTTTGCCGTGAAGCAGATCAAAGCCCGGCGGTGCGCGAAAGCGAACAGGCTTTTCGCTGAACGAGCAGATCACCAACAGGCGTTTGCCCTCGTGTTCCCGGGCGTAAACATAAAGGCTGCGGCTGTTTTTCTTGTATTCACGATAATCGCCGTAAACGACCAACGGGTTTTCCTTGCGAAAACGCAGCAACGCCCGGTACCAGTGCAGCAGCGAAAATGCATCCGCTTCCGCCGCGGCAACATTGATTTCCGGATAATTGGGGTTAACACAAAACCATGGCTCCGCCCTGCTGAAGCCCGCATGGGGAGCGGCGCTCCATTGCATGGGCGTGCGTGCGTTTTCGCGGGAGCGGCGGTTGGCAAGGCGCAAATAGCGCGCGCTGGAAATGCCGAGCTTCCGGAAGAGCTTTTGGTTGTTGAAGGTGACGACATCTTTGAATTTTTCGACGGAATCCAGCCGGTTGTTGACCATGCCGATTTCCTGCCCCTGATATATGAAGGGTGTGCCGCTTTGCAGGAGATACACGGCAGCAAGCATCTTGCCGCTTTCCACACGGTACTTTTCGCTGCCATAGCGGCTGATGATACGCGGATGATCGTGGTTTTCCAGATAAAGCGCGTTCCAAGCGACGCCGCGCAGCTCTCTTTGCCAGGCGGAAAACACCTTTTTCAATTTCCTGAGACGGAAAGGCGTGGGGATCCAGTCGGTCAAAATGCAGTCCGCTTCCATGTGCTGAAAATGGAACATCAAATTGAGCAGCTGATCCTCGCCCTCGCTGATGAATTCCTTGGCGGTTCTTGGTGTCATCATGGGCGCTTCCCCCACCGTGAACGCGCCGAAGGGGGCGAGCACCTCGTCCCGGAATTCCCGCAGGTAATCCTTCACCTTTGGCTGGTTGGTGTAATGCTCCAGACCCGTGCCGATGGGCAGCGGGAAACCGTTTGGCAAACCCTCTTTCTTGGCAATATAAGTGATCACGTCCTCACGGAAGCCGTCCACGCCCATTTCCAGCCAGAAGCGCAGGATGTCCTTGATTTCCCGGCGCAGCGCGGGGTTCGCCATATTCAGGTCGGGCTGCTTCTTTGCAAAAACGTGCAGATAATATTCCTGCAAATCCCCGTCATATTCCCATGCGCCGCCCTCAAAGGTGGATTTCCAGTTGTTGGGCGGTTTTTTGCCTTTGCCCTTGCGCCAAAAATAATAATCGTGATAAGGGGAAGCGGGCTCCTCCTTGGATTTCCGGAACCATTCGTGCTCGTCTGAGCTGTGGTTGATCACCAGATCCATAAAGACCTTCAGATCCCGCGCGTGGGCTTCGCGCAATACCCGCCGGAACAGCTCCAAATTGCCGTAATCCGTGGAAATATCTGTGTAATCCGCGATGTCATAGCCGTAGTCCGCGTTGGGGCTGGGGTACAGCGGCGAAAACCAGATCGCGTCCACCCCAAGGCTTTTGATGTAATCCAGCTTTTCCAGCACGCCCCAGAGGTCGCCGACCCCGTCGCCGTTGCCGTCGCAAAAGCTGCGCGGCCAAACCTGATAGACCGCCATTTCCTTCCACCACGCCGGTTTGATCTGTGCCGGCATAAAGCACCGCCTCCGTCCATACTTAAAAATTACAGATTTTTCGGCATCACATGAGCCGTTTTATTTTACACCGCTTTGTCTCGCATTGCAAGCGGAAGTCTTCAAAAATTCACAATTATTTCATCTTTGACGGAAGAAGGCTTGGCGGGTTTCCCCTATTGCAATTCTCGCAAAAAAAGCCTATAATGTAGAGCGTGTTTAAGCGCGGGGGAGGAAGGGCAATGCGCTGGCTTGCGGTTTTTTGTGGTGTTCTGATTGGCTTGATAAATTATGCGCTGCTGGCGCTTGCCTGCAAAAAATTGCTCGCTGGCAAAACGACCGCGCTTCCTTGGATGCTAGGCGCCGCCGCGTTTCCCGCAACGGGGCTGGTTGCTTGCGCAATCGTTTTTCCCATCCTGCTTGCGTGGTTCGGCGGCGCTTGTGCGGCTTCGCTCATCCTTGTGGCAATCGTGCACGCCGTTTTGCGGCAATGCCGGGTGTCCGCCCCCTAATGCTATCGCGCAATCAAAATACAGGCAATCGCAGGAATCTCGTTTTTTTCTCTCTTCCCATCTCCTGATTTCCACCGCCCAGTTGTAAAGAAAGGGGTATTTCCTTTGCAGCCGACGGATCTGATTACCTTGGGTGTCTCTGTATGCTTCGCTGTGGGCGGTTTTTTTCTCCGCCGCCGCGCTGTAAAGCGCTTTGCCCAGTTGGAGGCGCCAACCAAAAAGCAAAAGCGGCCCAAACGCCTGTTTGGTTTTTTTGCCGTTTTCGGCGCGTGGCTCTTTGCGGTGACCGTCCTTGCGCTGGTGTTCCGCAAATCTGCCAATGCCGAAAAGGAAGGCTTCACCGTCGCGATTGTCCCGGCGCGCACAGGATCGCTCTTTGGCTTGCCTTGGCTGACGCTCAGCCACACGGTGATCACCACCTGGGGGATCCTCGCCCTTGTGCTGATTGCGGCGCTCGTGATTCGTTTCACCGCGCTGCGCCGGATGCAGGATAACCCGAAGGGCATCCAGATGCTGCTGGAAATCATGATTGAAAACCTGGATAAATATGTGGGCGGCAAGCTGGAGGGTGTGAGCGTCTCGTTCGGCGCTTATATTTTCAGCCTTGCCCTGCTGCTGGTCGCAAGCGCCGCCACAGAGCTTTTGGGGCTGCACGCGCCTACGGCGGACATCACCATGACGCTGGGGCTTTCGCTGATCACCTTTTTTCTGATCAACTACTATGGCTTCAAGCGCAAGGGCTTTCTCGGGCGAATCAAAAGCTTGGCAAGCATCCAAACGCCGGAATTTCCTCCGGACGCGGGCTTTGGGCAAAAATGCAGGCTGCGCCTGAAGAGCATCGCGAAGCCCAGCACCATCGCCTTTCCGTTCCGTATTTTGTCAGACCTAGTGGTGCCGCTTTCGCTCACCTGCCGCCTGTTCGGCAACATGTTCGGCGGTATGATTATCATTGACCTGCTGTATTACGCCCTTGGCTCTGCGGCCATTGGCATCCCCAGTGTTGCGGGCTTGTTCTTCAATATTTTTCACCCGTTGATTCAGGCGTTTATCTTCATCACACTTACGCTTTCTTATATTGAGGAAGCGACGGCAAAAGAAAGCGAATAAAAGGAGCGAAAGAATTATGAACCTGGCAGTGATAGGCGCCGCCATTTGTATGCTTGCCTGCGCGGGCGCGGGCCTTGGGATGGGGCTTGCCACCGGACGCGCGGCGGAAGCCGTGGCGCGCCAGCCGGAGGCTTCCGGCAAAATCAATTCGATCTTTCTGCTTGGGCTTGCCCTGACGGAATCCACCGCCATCTATGGCTTGCTCACGGCGCTGATCATCCTGTTCGTCAAGGGCGGCTGAGCGGCGCAAAAAAGTCATCTATCAAATGTACGTAAGAATGGAGCCATGGCAATGGAAGGTCTTGATTTGCACGCGGAGGATATCCTGCTGCACATCCTGAACATGATCATTCTCTTTGTGATGCTGCGGCAACTGCTTTATAAGCCGGTGCGCAGGTTCATGCAAGTGCGCAGCGCGCACCTGAAGGAATCGCTTGACGAGGCCGCGCAGGCGCAGGCGCAGGCAAAAGAATTGCGCGCGGAATATGAAGGTCGCATTGCCGCTGCGGAGGACGTTGCCCGGGAACGCGCACTGGAAATCACCTCGGCGGCGAATGATTCCGCTAAGCGGATGACGGAAAGCGCCGCCGCTGAGAGCGCAACCCTGCTTGCAAAGGCGCAAAGCGCCGCCAAGGCGGAGCGCGACGGCGCTTTGCAGGGCTTGCAGGGCGAGGTGGCGGAGCTTGCCATTGGCATTGCGGAGCAGATTTTGCGGCGCGAGGTGCGCTATGCGGATTCCGCAGCAATTGCCCAGCGTTTTTTTGAAGCGCAAGGCGGTGGCGACGTATGAGCAATGCCATCCTGCGCAGCGCCGAAGCCCTTGACGCGGAAGCGCTCGCGAACATCACGCAGCAGTTTGAGGCGTATCTTGGCAAGACGCTGACGTTTGAGGTCAGTGTGGATCCCAATCTCATCGGCGGCTTTGTCGCGCTGATCGGCGGCAAGCTCTTTGACCTGAGCGTTGCCGCACAGTTGGCGCAGCTCAAAACCACGCTGCAATCAGAAAGCTAAAAAGAGGCTGTTTTTTATGGCAATACAAACAGGATTTACCGGCGCTCTGCTGGAAAAAGTGAAAGCGTTTTCCTATCAGCCCAATGTCGGCGATTACGGCACCGTCTCCTCCGTTATGGATGACGTAGTGCAGATTGAAGGGCTTTCCGGCAGTCATTATGGCGAGCTTCTCACCTTTGAGGGAGGGCATTTTGGGCTTGCGCTGGATCTGCGCGAGGACGGCGTGGGCGCCGTGATGCTTTCCGGAAGCACACAGGTCACCACAGGCAGCTTTGTGCGCGGCACTGGGCATGTGACGGATATCTGCGTGGGCGACGCCCTGCTTGGGCGGATCATCAATCCAATCGGGCAGCCGCTCGATGGCAGGGAACTGAAAACAAGCGCCTCCCGCCCGGCAGAGCACCCTGCTCCCTCCATTATGGATCGCTCCCCGGTCAACCGGCCGCTGGAAACGGGTCTGCTCGCCATCGACAGCATGATTCCCATCGGGCGCGGGCAGCGTGAGCTGATCATCGGTGACCGGCAAACGGGCAAAACCGCCATCGCCCTTGCCGCCATGATCAACCAGCGCAGCGATGAAAACACCTATTGTGTTTATTGCGCCATTGGGCAAAAAGGCTCCACCGTGGCGCAGGTGGCGCATACGCTGCAAAAGGCGGGGGCCATGAAACGCACCGTCATCGTCGCCGCGGCGGCGGATGACCGCGCCGCGCTGCAATACCTTGCCCCCTATGCCGGCTGTGCGATCGCGGAGGAATTTATGCACCGCGGCAAGGACGTGCTGATTGTCTATGATGATCTGAGCAAGCACGCTATGGCATACCGCTCCATGAGCCTGCTGCTGCGCCGTCCCTCCGGGCGCGAAGCCTATCCCGGCGATGTGT
>JAISQZ010000030.1 GCA_031273905.1 Oscillospiraceae bacterium
TGATGCGCCGTCAGGCGCAGGGAGTTCCAGCCCATATGCGGCACCTTGCGCCCCTCCCCCGGGGGGAGGCGCAGCACCCTGCCCGGCAAAACACCAAGCCCCGCAACACCGGGGCTTTCCTCTGAGGCGGCGAAGAGCAGCTGCTGCCCCAGGCAGATGCCCAAAAACGGGCGGCTGCCATCTGCGGCAAGGCGCAGCGGGGCTTCAAGACCGCGGCGGCGCAGGCTTTCCATGGTATCCCCGAAGGAACCGACACCCGGTAGCAGCACGCCCGATGCCCGGGCGATTACAGCGGGATCCGCAGTGACCTCCGCCGCGGCGCCGATGTATTCCAGCGCCTTCTTGACGCTTTGCAGGTTCCCCGCACCGTAATCCACGATTGCAAGCATTGCGCCGCCCCGCTTTCCCTTCAAAATTATAGAATACCATTATAGCACAACCGCAGCGGCTTTGTAAAGCGCGTGTTTTATGTGCGCCACGCAAAAGCATGAAAGAGTTTTTTAAACAAAGCTGTCAGGCAGGCAATTTTTTCAAAATCACAGAGCAAGCAGCCTTTCCAAATGCTTTTCGGGAGCAGAAATTCTTCATGTTCCTCGCCAAATGTTTCGATTTCCACAAAATCGTTCGCCCGCAAAGGCGCGGTTTTTTGTCGCGCGGCGCTTGCAAAATGATGATGGGCGTGGTAGAATGGTATGCAAGAATAGGAGTGTGACCGCCATGATTGATGAAGAGCAGCGCCCGGTGCGGCTGACGCTGAAGCAAAACATCCTGCAAACAGTGAAATATTTCGCCTTTGCGTCCTCCGCCGGCGCGATCCAACTGGGTTCCTTCACGCTGATGACGGAGCTTGGCTGGTTTTCCTCCCTGGATAGCGCCTATTGGCCGCGCCATCTGATTTCCCTGGTGCTTTCCGTGCTGTGGAACTTTACCTTCAACCGCCGCTTCACCTTCAAAAGCATTGCCAACGTGCCCGTCGCGATGCTCAAGGTTTTCGGCTATTACTGCGTCTTTACGCCGATCTCGCTTTATTTTGGCAGCGTGCTTACCGCGGGGCAGCCCGACGGCAATTGGGTTCACTACGCGGTGGAAATCGGAACGATGCTGCTCAACGGCATCACGGAATTCCTGTTTTACCGCTTTGTGGTCTATCGCAAAACGATCAACACCAATACCAGCGGGCAGCGTGAGGAAGCAAAAAAACGTGAATTGGAGCAAAACGGCGCAAAATGAACGCTTTCAACATGGATCTGCATTTGCACAGCCGGTTTTCACCCGATTCTGCGGAGACAATGGAGCGGCACTGCGAACGCGCACTGGAGCTGGGGCTTTGCGCCCTGTGCTTCACTGATCACCAAGATTTTGACGATGCCAGCCTAGGGTATTACGACGCGGCGGCTTATTTTGAAACGCTTGAGCGGATGCGCGAGCGCTACGCCGGGCGCCTGACGCTTTGGGCGGGGCTGGAATTTTCGGAACCGCACAACCATCCGCGCGAGCTGGAGGAGGCGCAGCGACGACCCTATGATTTTATTCTGGGCAGTGTGCATTATTGGATGAAGGGCGCTTTTGCCAGCGAAATGGTGCAGCGCGGCGACGATCTGCGCGTCTGCTTTGAAGCTTATTGGGAAGAGGTTCGCAGGATGGCGCACTGCGGCGGCTTTGACTGTGCGGCGCATCTGGATTTCCCCAAGCGCTATTTCAAAATGCTTTTCTACGAACCGGAACGCCTGGACGAAATTTTTTCACTGCTGCGCAAAAAAGGGATCCTCTTGGAAATCAACAGCTCCTCACTGCGCCGCGGTTGCGACGAAGCAATGCCGGGCGAAGCGTTGCTGCGGCAATACGCCGCCGGGGGCGGAAAATACGTCACACTGGGTTCCGACGCGCACTGCGCCGGGGATTTGTATAAGGACGTCCCGCAGATCCGTGAACAGGCGCTTGCGCTGGGTCTGAAGCCGGTGCATTTTGTGCGGCGGAGGCTGGTCGCGGGGGCGTAGCCGTTATCCGCCTGTGCGCGGCCGCGGCACAATTGCCACAAAAGGCAAAAAAGAAAAGAGGGATGCATTATAGGTACCCTACATGAGAATAAAACCGCGCCGGAGCGCACGCTTTTGGGTGCGGTGGATACCGGCGGTCATGACGTGGCACAATCCCTGGAGGAGCTGCGGGAACTGGCGGCCGCCGCCGGGGCGCAGGTGATCGCCGTGACCACGCAGAACAGGGAAGCGCCGGACAGCGCCAGCTATTTTGGCAGCGGCAAGCTGGAGGAGATCAAGGAAACCTGCGCCGCAAACGAGATTGATCTGCTCATCTGCGACGATGAGCTAAGCCCCGCGCAGCTGCGCAATTTGGAGGACGCGCTGGAGCTTCGCGTGATTGACCGCACCATGCTGATTCTGGATATCTTTGCCGCCAGGGCGCACAGCAGCGAGGGCAAGCTGCAGGTGGAGCTTGCGCAGTTGAAATACACGCTGCCGCGGCTGAGGGGGCAGGGCAGGGGGCTTTCGCGCCTGGGCGGCGGCATCGGCACGCGCGGGCCGGGCGAAACAAAGCTGGAAAGCGACCGGCGGCATATCCGCAGCCGGATGCACCGCCTGGAAGGGCAACTGCAGGCGCTGGCGCAGCGCCGCGCCCTCCAGCGCGGGCGGCGCAAAAAAACGGGCGTGGAAACCGTTGCCATTGTCGGCTACACAAACGCGGGCAAATCCACCTTGCTCAATGCCTTGACGCAGGCGGGCGTGTTGGCGGAGGATAAGCTCTTCGCCACACTGGATCCCACCGCTAGGGCGCTTGCGCTTCCGGACGGACGCCGGGTGATGCTGGTGGATACCGTCGGCTTTTTGCGGCGCTTGCCCCATCACCTGGTGGAGGCCTTTCATTCCACGCTGGAGGAAGCCGCCGCCGCCACGCTGATCCTCAACGTCTGCGATATTTCCAGCCCCGATTGCGCGGAGCAGCTACAGGTTACAGCCGAGCAGCTGCAGCAGCTCAAGGCGGAGGCGCCGGTGTTGCAGGTGCACAACAAGTGCGACCTTGCGCCGCCGGAGGTGCTTTCCATGCCGGTTTTGGGCGGCGGGGTGCAAATTTCCGCGCTGCACGGCACGGGTCTGACGGAATTGCTGGAAAAAATTGCGCAGGCCCTGCCTCCGAGGAATAAGACACTGCGCTTTTGCCTGCCCTATGGAATTCCGCAGCTTGCCGCGCGCATCCGCGCGGAGGGCAGCGTGCAATCCGAGGAATTTGCGCCGCAGGGCGTGGTGATGGAAGCGAGCGTTCCGTTTTATTTGGCGGAAGAACTGCAGTCATATCTTTTGGAAGGGGTGTGAGCAAATTGCCAAGGGTCAGCATCATTATGC
>JAISQZ010000034.1 GCA_031273905.1 Oscillospiraceae bacterium
TTGTATAGCTTCTTGTTCCCATATCTTTTTCCTCCATCTTTTTCTCTTTTTATTATCCTAAATTGGAGGTTTTCTGTCAACTAAAAGTATACTAGATCAAACCCTTTCTTTATCAACATTAACCGCGAAACGCGCGAGGGGGTTTTTTCCATTTCATCAGAGCCATCACCACCCGTTCCTTGCAAGCTCACAATCCGCGGAAATTTCACACGATGGGCTGGCAGCAGAAAACCGTATTTGCTGGAGCTTTTCTACGCGCAGAACCTGCTTGGCTCGGGCAGCGCAAAAAAATGGGTATTGCTCGCGAATTCAGAAGACCCGACAATGATGCGCAATATGCTCGCTTCAAAGCTTGGGGCTTGGATGGGCATGACTGAAACACCTGATATGCGCTTTGTGGAACTCGAAATCAACAAGCGTTATCAAGGCGTTTACGTATTGGCTGAGAAGGTGGAACTGGCGCCGTACCGTGTGGAGGCACCCGAGGGCACTGTGCTGATGGAAGCAGATTTCCGAAGGGATGACAGTTACTTTTTTTCGCTGCAGCAGGGTGTGGATGTTGTCATCAAGCAGCCGAAAGCGGAAAAACTGGAGACCGCGCACCTGGCGGCGGTGCAGCGGTTCGTGGAGCAAGCGGATGCCGCCGTTTATCAAAACACGGAAAATTGGCTGCAATATTTTGACGCGGACGCGCTTGTTTGTTGGTTTTTGGCGGAAGAAATCCTCAAAAATTTGGATGCAGCCATGAAAACAAGCGTTTTCTTTTGCGTGGTTCCTTCCAGCGATCCGTTGGCTTATAAAATCAGGATGGGACCCATATGGGATTTTGATCATATGAACCGGAACCCCGACCCGGAGCAGCCGGCAACCGGCTGGGCAACCACTGTGCTGAATTACCAGGAATTTAAGGAAGAGCCGGAAGATATCCTTCGCGGCTGGTATTCCGTTCTGACCCAGCGGAATGATTTCATGAATCTGGTGAAAGCAAAATACAGCGCGATGGCACAGCAGGGCGTTTGGGATCAGATGGATGCCTGGATCACCTCATTCAGCAAAGAATTGGAGCTGGCGCAGCAAGCAAACTATGCCGCATGGCCAGATGATTTGCAGTCAAAGCCCTGGGAAGCGCATGTGCAGGCGCTGCGGGATTTTTTCTATCAGCGCAGGCAGTGGCTGGATGAACAATTGCTGCCTGGATGAACCTTTTTTCAGGAGTCTATCCCCAGTGCTTTCCTTAGACCCGCAATATCCCGTTGCGCAAAACAAAAGCCCTCCATCCCCACCGCCGCCGCACCGTCGATATTTTCCCGCATGTCATCCACAAAAAAGCAATCGGCGGCGTTCAGATGGAAGCGTTCAAAAAACGCCAGATAGATTTCGCGCTGCGGCTTGAGCAGACGCACCTCGCAGGAAGCGAAAATGCCGTCAAACAGATCAATGCAGGGGACGCGCCGCTGCTCCTCCATAAAAATATAGGGCGCGTTGGTGAGCAAATATATCCGCTTGCCGCGCGCCTTTAACTGCACCGCCAACTCGTTGGTCTCCGGAATAGGCGGCATGGCCTCAAAATAGTTGGGGATCATCCGCTGAACCAGCGGATGAAGCCGTTCCGGCAGCAGTGTGCAGATTGCCCGGCTTGTTTCCGCAGCGTCAAAATCGCCGCGATCCATCCGCCGCCAAATGCCGGAACCGAAAATCGCTTCGCGCACTTGCGCTTGCTCCTCCAGGCTGCATCCGCCAAAGTAATGCGTCAGCAGCCGCTGTTCCGAAAAATCCAGCAGCACCCCGCCCATATCAAACACAATGTTCTGTTTCATGTTACCTCCTGTTCCGGCTGTTCCGGCTGTTCGGATAAAACGATATTTTCGGATGGATGATCAAAATTGAGAAAATTATTCCTTGCCGCAAACTGATATTTCATACCAAAGATGCCGCAGATATCCTCCGCTGTAATAAACAACTGCCCGCGGTCGCCGCGCAGCACCGGCGTACGGAGCGGGTAAGCGCCGCCATCCACAACCGCTTGCGCACTGCCCTCGATAAATCGCGCCTCGCTGCCATAGAGCGCAACGCGCAGCGCACCGACGCTTTTTTCCACCGCGCCGCCGATGGATTGCGCCAAAACACCGACCGGTACAAACCAACTGCCCCGTTCCCGGAAGGGCGCCACCCCACGGGCGATGAATTCCAGCATACTGCCCTTGAAGGCAAGCTTTGTGCGGTGATAGACCGGGGCAAGGGCCAAGGGGCAAATCAGGTCAGCAGCTTTATCCAAGCAAAACACATCCACATAACGCCCGTCTTCCAGCAAGGCGACGATGTTCAAGCTATTGCCGTCAATTTCCACCACATGCGCCATGGCAAGGGGTTCCTCCTGCGGATAAAACGCGCTGTGCCAAACCTTCCGCGCGTTGGAGCAATAGATGTTCGCGCCGCCGTTCCCGGCGATATAATGCACCACTCCCTGCGAAGGGCGGTCGAAGAGCTCGTCCCCCAGCATCGGATAGGTTCTGGCAAAGGAATGCTCATGCCCTGAAAACAACACATCCAGCCGCCCTTGCTCAATGGGCTTGCGCAGCCAGGGATACGCGTCGTCATTTTGCCCCTCCGGCATCACGGGATAGATCGGAAAATGATAAGCGCCAAGCTTCCAGGTCTTCCCGCTTTGCCGCAGGTCGCCATAAGCCCAGCCCGCAACCTGCTCCGGCGCGTTGATGCCCATCACCAAAAAATGCGCGTTGCCGTAATCAAAGGAATAATTTTCGCCGCAAAACCCTGCGGGACCGTTTTGCGGATAGCTGCGTTCAAACTGCGCGTCAAAAAAATCCGCGTGATCCAGATAAAATTTTCCGGCAGGCTCCGGCAGATAGCACTGAAATCCCCGGTTGTCATGATTGCCCGTGGTCATCATATAGGGCAATGACGCAGTGATGCCCGCAAGCCCCTCAAACATGCCGTTCCATTGCAATTCGTTCTGCCCGTTGTCGCAATTGTCCCCGGCGGTGAAAATAAAACGGATATCCGGATATTTTTCCAGCGCCTGTTCGATCATCCTGCGGGGCGTTTCATAGGAGGGGCAATCCCACGGCTGGTTTTTTTGGTGGTCTGAAATGAGCAAAAATTTCCAATTGGTCAGATCCTCCGGCTCGGTTTGGAAGGAAAATTCCGCGCTGCGCTGCGTTTCGGATCCGACGGAATAGATATAGCGCTCGCCGGGCGAAAGCCCTTCCATTGCCGCCCAGTAGTGGCGGCTTTTGGAAATATCACTTTGCAGGCATTCGCTGTGTGCCGGGAACTCCCTCCACTGCGCTTCTCCTTCTCCGCGCAAGCGCACAAAGCCTGTTTCCACGGAACAATCTGTGCGCCAGGTGACGGTCATGCTGTGCCTGGCGTCGCCGGAAATGCTGAGCATAATGTGATCCGGCTGCGGTTTTGCCGCGCGGTCTGGGTAGTCTGGCATGTTTGCGCTTTCCCCTTTCAGAAATTTTCCACGCATAAGCGCGGTCGGCAAAACGGATACTAACGGTGCATCAAAGCAAAAGGAGTGTATTTTGGATGAGAAATTACCAGCAGGCGCTGCTGGATCCTGCGCAGTGCGCCATCGTGATCATTGACCACCAGCCGCAAATGTATTTCGGGGTGGAAAGCCACCACCGCAGCTGTGTCCTCAACCACGTCACCGCCCTGGCAAAGGCGGCGCAGAGCTTTCAGGTGCCCTGTATCCTCACCACCGTGGAAGCGCAGAGCTTTTCCGGCTTCCTGGCACAAAAGCTGCAGTCGGTTTATCCGCAGGCGGTGCCGATTGACCGCACCTGCATCAACGCCTGGGAGGATCAAAACCTCAAAAAAGCGGTTATGGGCACAGGACGGAAAAAGCTGATTCTTGCCGGGCTTTGGACGGAAGCCTGCGTCACCTTCCCGGCGCTTTGCATGAAGCATGACGGCTTTGAGGTGTTTGCCGTTGCGGACGCCTGCGGCGGGGCTTCCAAGGAAGCGCATGATATGGCGATGCAGCGCATGATCCAGGCGGGCGTTGTGCCGGTCACCTGGCAGCAGGTCATGCTGGAATTCCAGCGCGACTGGAACAATCAGGACAGCTACAGCGCAGTAATGGAGATCATCAAGGAATTCAGCGGCGCTTATGGGCTTGGCGTGGAATATGCGGAATCCATGGTGCAGCCCGCACAGAATGTGCAGATGACGAAGCATTAAAACCCCATCCGATTCCTGCGCCGGTTGTTGGAGAGGGTCTAAGCGCCACAATGCGCCGTCAAGCCATTATACCGCAACCGAAGCCCGATTGCAAGGGGTGTGAACGCAAATCGTAAGCGCCAAATAGCCTGACGACCTCTTGGTCGCTGCGGATGCTATTTCAGACAGTCTGAGAGTCGTGCAATTTGGGACAGGTCTTTGCGACCAAAATTGAGGATGCCGAAAGGTGTCTTCAATTTTTTGTCTTTCGCTTCAGCTGACAAAAACGCTCTGTTTTCCTGCCGAAACGCTTTCCGATTCAACCGCGCTATCGTGTCCCCGGAAGCGAAAAAAGTGGGTTCCTTCCCTTCGCAAAAAGTAAATGCGGTAGCCGTGATGCCAAGGAAACATTTGCTTGACTTTTGCGGCGGGAAATGCTATATTTTACAGCAAAGTATGATGCCTTTTTATAAAGAAAGAGGGATGCAGATGAAAAGAAAATTTTTTGTGGGAGTGGTGATTCTTATGCTATTGGCAACTGTGCTTGGCGGTTGCGGCGAAAAGAAAAATCCCGTGGCGACGATCAGCATTGTGGATTATGGCGATATTGTGGTTGAACTTTATCCGGACAAAGCGCCAAACACTGTCAGCAATTTTATTTCTCTGGCCAACGAGGGCTACTATAGCGGCAAGGTTTTTCACCGCGCGGTGAGCGGTTTTATGATTCAGGGCGGATCACCAAATGGCGACGGCTCTTCCAGCGGTTTCCCTTATGCCATCGCGGGGGAATTCAGCGCAAACGGCTTTGCGCAGAATGATATTGTGCACGAGGCGGGCGTGATTTCCATGGCGCGTCTGAGCGGAAAAAATGACAGCGCCTCGTGCCAATTCTTTATCATGCACGGCGCAGCGAATCACCTAGACGGGCAATACGCCGCTTTCGGCAAGGTGCTTTCCGGGATGGAAATCGTTGATCAGATCGCCACAGCGCCCGTCAACGGCGACGCACTGGTCAACCAGCCGGTGATCAAAAGCGTTACGGTGGATACCCATGGCGAAAAATATGCCGCGCCTGTCACTCTGGCGCCGGTGCAATAGCGGTGGCGCAGGCAGGCTTAACTTACGGGCAGGCATTTGAATGGATCCATTCACTCGAGCGCTTTGGGATCAAACCGGGGCTTTCCCGCATACGGCAGCTTTGTGCGCTGCTGGGCAATCCGCAAGAGAAGCTGCGCTTTATCCATGTGGCAGGGACGAACGGCAAGGGTTCCACGAGCACTATGATCGCGGAAATTTGCCGCGCCGCAGGGCACCGCACGGGGCTTTATACTTCGCCCTATGTGCTGGATTTTCGCGAACGTATCCAGATTGACGGCGCATGGATCCCAAAAGAGAACCTGTGCGCAGGCGCGGCGCAGCTGCAGGCGCTGCTGCCGTTGCTGGCTGAACCGTTGACGGAGTTTGAATGCATTACCGCGCTGGCGCTTGCCTATTTTGCCAAAAGCGGCTGCGATGTGGTTGTTCTGGAGGTTGGCTTGGGCGGAAGATGGGATGCCACGAATGTGATTGCATCCCCGCTTTGTGCGGTGCTGACAAAGATTTCGCTGGATCACACACAGTTGCTGGGCGGAACGGTGGAAGAAATAGCGCTGGAAAAATGTGGTATCCTCAAGCCGGGTTGTCCGGCGGTTAGCTGCTGCGAGCAGCCGCAGGAGGCGCACGCGGTGATCGCAGCCAAGGCAAAAGAGCTGGGTTGCCCCTTGGTGATTGCGGAGAGAGCCGATTGCGACGTGCTACGCAGCGATCTTTGTGGCAGCGACGCAGTGCTGTACGGTTTGCCCGTGCGTGTGCCGCTTCTGGGGGAGCACATGTGCCGCAATGCCCTGACGGCAGTGAAAACCGCAAGGCTACTGGAAAGCACAGGGAAGTTTTCGTTGCCTGAGGAAGCGATCCGCGCCGGGATCGCCAACGCAAAGATGCCCGCGCGGATGGAGGTTCTTTTGCGCGAGCCACTGATTCTTTTGGACGGCGGGCATAACCCCGATTGTGCCGGAGCGCTTGCTGCTGTGCTGGCGCGTTTTTTACCGGAGCGCCCCGTCCTTGCTCTTTGCGGCATGATGGCGGATAAGGATGTAGGCGGCTATCTGCGGCGGCTTACGCCGCAGCTTTGCGGTTTGATCGCCTGCCGTCCGGATATTCCACGCGCACTGGAATCGCAGGTGCTTGCCAATGAGGCGTTGCTTGCGGCGGGGGAAAGGGCATTTTACATCAAAACCGCAGCCGCGCCGGAAGAGGGGTTGCGTCTGGCGCTGCAATGGCAGGCGGAGGAAGAGAACGGGGTGCTGTTGCTTTGCGGCTCATTTTATTTGGCGAGCGCACTGCGCAGCAAGATCATGGCATCCTTATAGCCCACAAAGCCTTTGCCCGCAATCACCGCAATGCAGGCAAGCGCGGGATAGGATACCCGGCGGAAGTCCTCCCGCTGACTGACGTCGCTCAAATGCACCTCCACGGCGGGCAGTGCCACAGCCTTGAGGGCATCTAGGATGGCGACGCTGGTGTGTGTATAGGCGGCGGGATTGATGACAATGCCATCCGCCTGCCCATAGGTTTGCTGGATCAGCGTGACAAGCTCCCCTTCGTGGTTGGACTGAAAGCAATCGATTGCAATACCAAGCGTTTCCGCGCTTGCGTGCAGGTATTCCACAAGGTCGCCGTAGCTCTGTTTGCCATAGATATCCGGTTCCCGCAGCCCGAGCAGGTTGAGGTTCGGACCGTTGATGATATGCAGTCTCATGCCAGCCCTCCTTCATTGAAGTAATCCAGCGCTTCCCTTTGCGCCGTTTCCCGGTTCGTGTGATTCGTCAGCACGGCATCTGCTGCGGCGGCATAAAGCGGCAGGCGCTGTGTTTGCATTTCCTGTAATGCCGCATCGTTGACGGAAAGCGGACGACCGCTGCGGGCAAGCTGCTCTAGCCTGCGCTGAATCCAAAGCAGCTTACCGTTTTGGCGCAGCGCCCGTACATTTTCCTCCCGTAGCACCACACCGCCGCCCGTGGCGATTACCAACCCCGTTTGTTTGCCGCAATCCGCAACGCATTCGCTTTCCAGTGTGCGGAAGGCGGCTTCTCCATGTTGCGCAAAATAGTCCGGGAGCGGTATTCCTGCGCGTTCCTGCGCAAGGTCATCCAGGTCAATGAATTGCCGCCCACTGTTTTCCGCCAAAAACCGACCAATGCTGCTTTTGCCGCTGCCGGGCATTCCGATGAGCACCCAATTGGTCAGGCTTTGCCGCAGCTGACGCAGAACGCGGCGCACGACGCAGGAATCGGAACTATCGCCTGTAAAGGCATCGGAGGAAGCCTTGGCCTGTGCGGCGAGCATCGAAAGTCCGTCGGCAATGACCAGACCGCGCACCTGCGCCTGCTGGAGCAGCCGTGTGCGCAGCGGATTATAGATCAGATCCGCTACGGCTTCCAATGCGGGGAAGGGCGAAAGCGCCAGCGGGCAGTCCTGCGTGTGCGGGAACATCCCCAGAGGCGTGGTGTTGATGAGCACCTGCGCGTTTTGGCATCGCGCGGCGACGTTCCCGTAATTTACCGCGCCTTGCCGCGATACAATGGTGACGCTTGCCGCCTTTTCCCGCTTTGCGGCGAGCTGCACCGTCAGGGACGCCCCACCGCTGCCCAGGATCAGCACATGCTTGCCCGCAAGGGAAATCCCAGCCTCGGCAAGCATAAAGCGGAAGCCCGCAAGGTCGGTGTTATCGCCCAAAAGAGTGCCGTCGCGTTGCTTTATGACGGTATTGACGCTGCCGATTTCCCGTGCGGTTTCCGTCAGGTGATCGCAAAAGCGAAGCGCCTCTTTTTTGTAGGGGATGGTCACATTGATGCCCCGAAACTCTCTTTTTGAGAAGAAGCCGGAAAGCTCCTCAGGTTGCAGCGGGCACAGATCATAGCTGT
>JAISQZ010000039.1 GCA_031273905.1 Oscillospiraceae bacterium
GGTATGCTCGCGTATAAACCGGGCGTGACGCTTCGGGCAGCGGCGCCTGACAGGCAACAAAGTTTGAACTGCTGTTTTCCTGCACGGAGGCCTCGTCAAAGCCCGCCGTCGTCACACCCGTGAGCGCCTGATAAACCGCCTGCGCAATCCCGCTTGTCAGTTGCGTGCCAAAATTGGCCTCCGCCGCGGCGCTGTTTTGCGCCGCCAGCGAAAACCCGTCGGTCTTGCCCACAGGGGGAGCCGCCTCCAAGACAGGATCCCCTTCCAGAAAAAGCCCGGTGGCTTCGCCGGAAAACGCGGCAGATGCGGATTTTGCCGCGCCGCCGCTTCCGAACAGCGCACGTGCCTGCTCCTCCGGGATGCCAAGCAGCGTCAGCAGACCCATCAAGGAGGAAAGCAGCAGAGCCAACAGCTTTTGCATCATACAAATCAACACCCTTTCAGATATCAGGCGGAAGGCTTCAGGCATCGGATATGAGAATCGAACGTGCGCCGCTGCCGCGGCAGACCAAACGCGGGGCTTTCCATATGCGCGAAAATCATCTCAAAAATCCGCAAATCCATCTTGTGCAGTAATATAAGCCCTAGCCGGGTATCCCGTCGCCGTCAATGTCGCGCTCTGAAATATCCAGCCGCCCCATTGTTTCGCGCGTCAGCACCAGCTCACGGCGGCGCGCCGCGTCCACAAGATCCGAAAGCGTTTCCAGCACCCATTCCGAATCCTTGATCCGCTTGAGCTCCAGCGTCGGCGAGCTGGCATCCCCGGAATAGACAGTGATTGTCCCCAGCCCGAGGATGCGCTCCACCAGCTTGCGGTTGAGGCACATATCCTTGACCCGGAACAGCCGAACCTCCTCTTTGTGCCGGCTCCAGAAGCCCGTGTCAACGATCAGTTTTTCCCGTGTCAGCCGGTACCGCGTGAAGCTCCATGGCAAGCCCAGGAAGGTACGCTTGCGTCCGCGCCATTGCGATTCCTTGAGGTTCACCTCCGGCGCACGGTCCGATTCCTGGTTTTTTTCGTCTGGCATACGAATCATCCTTTCGTTTTCTGGCGGGCACTTATCTCATATAAGGAACTTATTTTTTTCTTTTTGCCAAGGCAACCAGCGCCGCTGTGCCCGCAGCGGTGAGCGTTGCGGCAATCGCGCCGCGGCGCACGAGGGGCTTTGCTGCGCCGAAGCTGGTGGGCGTGTGGTCGTGCAGGCGCACATACAAAGGCAAGCGCCCGCTGTCGCACAGCAGCTGCTCGTCCGTGCGGACATAGGTTTCAAATGCCGCAACGTCCTCCTCCCGGAAGCGGAACACGCGCACACCGCGCCGCCGCCCGGGACCATAGGCGTTGAAGCCCGCGCTCGGGGCATAGCCCAGGGAGATCCCCCGCACCTTGCCGTGGAAGCCGTTGGAGTGGTCGTGCCCAAAAAACATGCCGATCATGTCCCCGCGCTCCAGCGCCGCTTCAAACAGGCCTGTGTTCACATCCGGCGGGGAGGGCAGCTCACCCATAAAGCAATCAGGCGTCACTTTGGCGCGGTCCAGCACATAATGCGCACCCTTGAAGCTGCGGTAGCCCTCCAGAGCACCCTTGGTGCCGCGCGGCACTTTTTTGTAAAGCTCCAGAATTTCCGGGATCGGGATGTGCTGGAACAGCATGGAGGGCACCACCCTCCCGCCGTTTTCTTCCGCCAAGGCATCCCGTGTGCGGCGGTACCATTCCACTTGCAGGGGATCCAGAGGTTGGTAGCCAAAGCCGCTGGAGCCGTGGGAATCCAGCAAATAAAAATTCAGCGCCGGGGCGGTGTCCCCGGAACGCAGCACCTGCACGGCGTGGTTGGCAAAGCCCGGCACCTCCGGCGTATCCTTTACGTAGCACAGCGCGTGCCGCTGGTATTGCCGGATCTGCTCCGCGCCGTCCAGGGGGGCGTCGTGGTCGTGGTTGCCAAACACCAGGGTGAAGGGGATTTCCCGCCGATCCAGCGGGGCAAGGATTGCTTCCAGCGTGCGCAAAACGCGCTGCTTTTTTTGTTCCGGGCTGCCAAACCAGAGCGGTGCGCCATAGCCTTTGATCTGGTCGCCCGTGAAGATCACAAAATCCGGTTTTTCGCTGTCCAGCGCGGCTTCCAGCAGCGCCAGGCTGCGTGCGCCCAAGCCGTTGCAGTCCTGCACGTCCGAAATTTGCATCACCGTAAACGTCCCGTCCGCGCGAAAGCGCAGCGGCGGACGGTTTTGCTGTGTGTCCATATCTTCTGATAATCCTCCCTATACTGCAATACTCCGCTTCGCATTATAGCATAAATGAGCGAGGAATGCAACGCAAGTTTTTCCGCAGATCGCTAAGCCTTCATATATTTGCATTGTTCACGCGGTTTTTTGAAGCCTCCGCCTAAAAAACCAGAAAAATAAAGACAGCGCCCGCAAAACGCAAGCGCTGTTTGGTCTGCAGCCTTTGACCGCTTCAGGCCGGGTTGGGCGCGGAAACCGGGCAAACCGCTGCGCAAGCGCCGCAGTCAATGCAAACGTCGGGATCAATCACAAACAAATCTTCGCCCGCGCTGATGGCAGAAACGGGACATTCTGCCTCGCAAGCGCCGCAGGAAATGCAGTCGCTGTTAATCACATATGCCATGTGGATTTCCTCCTTT
>JAISQZ010000111.1 GCA_031273905.1 Oscillospiraceae bacterium
GAAGGAGATCGCCGCGCAAAGCGAGTATGTTTTCGACGCCCGCCGCGTTCAGGCGCTCCAGAAAATCCAGCACATCCTGCCGTGACAGCCCGGCGCAGGGCAAATGCGCTACGCTTTCCATCCCGTGCACATTTTTGACGGCGGAAGCGATTTCTACTGTCGCTTTGCTGTCCTCGCTGCCGCCCGCGCCGTAGGTCACGCTGATGAAATCCGGCGCAAGGCTTTTCAGGCTGGCGATCGTCTGATAAACCGTATCAACGGCAGCTGTTCTTTTTGGAGGGAAGACCTCAAAGGAAAGAACCTGCCTGTCCTTAAACAGCGTTGCAGTTTTCATGAGACAAACCGCTTTCTAGGGCGTGGTGGACTACCCGAATCGCTCTGTTTTTGCGCGGATTTTGTGTCAAACGCGAAAAAGCTTTGCCGCCAGGTGCGCCCTCCCCGGAAATACTGCCCGTAAAATAGGTTTCCGTCGCGAATTTCAATTCCCGGCGCATCACGGCGCGTGGACACCCTATCACCGACGTCTGCATTTTGCTATGCCTCCCTATGGCTTCAAATGATTTTTATGGGCATAGTATAGCACAGCTTTCAGGTTGCAGGGTAATACTGTGTTTTTATGATTCTCTATAGGAATAAACTATGAAGGCTTCGTCCCATGCGCCCGATTTGCGCGGGAACGCAAAAAAAAACGCTGTATCCTTACGGATTACAGCGTTTTTTTTTCATGATCTTGCTGAATAAAACAACCGTCTTTTTTGCTCAATAATCCGGATGCCCGTTATCCCACTTGGTCATATCCTCTGGAGATGTAATGTATGGCGGATAGCTATGCGTCGGTTTGGCGGTGGTTGTGGTTGTCGTCGTCGTTGTAGTGGTTGTTGTGGTCGTTGGCTTGGTGGTATATTTATATTTCGTCGTTGTGGTTGTCGTCTTGGTTGTGGCCGGCACTGTGGTGGTTGTGGTGACGCCCGTGCCAGCGGGCTTGGTCGTTTGCCCCGGTACCGTCGCTGTGGAAACCGAGGTGGTCGTGGTTGCGCCCGCCTTTGTGGTGCTGCCGGTGGTCGCGCCGGTGCCCGCGCGTGTGGTGGTTTTGCGCGTGGTGGTGCGCCGTGTGGTGGTGGCGACGGAATAGCGGGAGCTAATGTCATAGTTCGCGGTGGGCAGGGGCGTCCCCCAAATGTTATCCGGCGTGGCATTGCTCGTGCTGCTGGGCGTAAGCCCCTGCGCTTGCACAACCGTGATGGAGGAAACGCGCTGGACATAAAGCTCCGCAGCGCCGCTCCTTGGACACATGCGCAGCGGTGGTTCGGAATCAATCAGTGCGCCGTTCATTTCCCACGCAAGCAGAGTGTCGTCTGCCATGGCGGTCACCGGGTCATAGCCGGTGGGGACGCCCTCAATGGAAGTTACCGCAACGCTTTGCACCGCCTGCACGCCCAAGTAAGTCAGGACGGAACGCAGCGTCACGCCGGAATAGCTGTTGGTCACGGTGAAGCCGTTGGCATCGGTGGCAGTCATTTCCAGGGTTACCTTTTCCAAGTATTGCGCGTCCTCGCTGGTGAAGGAGGTCACACCGGAAATGCCGCGAACCTCCAAACGCCACGCGCCGGGGGTGGCGGCGACGGTTTCAGGAATCCCCTGGGTTGGCAAGGTTTGGGAGACAGGCGGCGCGGTGGTTGTGCTGGGATTTTCCTTTTCCTCGCCGCAGGCGGCAAAGAACAGCAGCAGCATCCCGGCCAGCAGCAACACAAACCAGCGGATTGTTTTCTTCATAGGGTACCCTTCCTCTCAATAAGCATTCTTTGCATGTGGGCGCAGATCACAAAAAACGCCCATACTCTATCCTAACTTGTTTACATTATAGCTGATATTCCCGGTTTTTGCAAGAACTATTTTACCCTTTTTAAACATATAGTTGTGGTAGATTTTTGCATGGGAGCGAAGAAGTGAAGAATACGAAAAAATTGATCCTCAACACCCTGCTGCTCACCGCCGCGTCTTTTCTGATGCAAACCGTCGGCGTCTCGTTCAACGTCTATCTCAGCAACCGCATCGGCCCGGCCGGGATCGGTCTGTTTCAACTGACAATGACCGTTTACGGCATGGCGGCGACCTTCGCCTGCGCGGGCGTGCGACTGGGCGCAACACGGCTCAACATTGATCAACTGGCGAAGGATCCCGAAAGCGCCGCACGCGGCACAATGCGCCTTTGCCTTGCCTATGCGCTCAGCCTGAGCCTAACGGTCGCCGCCGTTTTGTTTTTTAGCGCGCCGCGCGTTGCCGCCGGCTGGCTGGGCGATCCCCGCACAGCGGCGGCTCTGCGCTGGCTGGCGCTGGGGCTGCCCCTTGTTTCGCTTACCGCCGCGATGCAGGGTTATTTTACCGCTGTGCGCACTGTGTTCAAGAGCGCCGCAGCGCAAGGCCTGGAGCAGGCGGTCAAAATTGCGGCGGCGGTGTTCTTTTTGGGCAGGATGCTGCCGCGGGGGGTGGAATACGCTTGCCTTGCCATTGTTTTCGGCATGTGCGCGGGGGAAGTGGCTTCCTTCCTTTTTTCGTCCCTCCTGCTTTGTGCTTCCAAACCGATGCGCCGCAGGGAAAACGCGCCCAGTCGGTTGGGTGCGCTGCTGCACATCGCGGGGCCGGATGCCGCAGGCACGTGTGCGCGCAGCATTTTGCTGACGACGGAGCATTTGCTCATTCCCAGGGGCTTCCAGGCCTCCGGGCGTTCTTCGGAAGAGGCCGTGCGCATTTACGGCATCATCCACGGAATGACGCTGCCGGTGCTACTTTATCCCTCCGCTGTGCTATCTTCCCTTGCAAGCCTGCTGGTGCCGGAACTTTCCCAACTGCGTGTGCAGGGGCAAACGCAGCGCATTGAAGCGGCGGTGCGCAGGATCCTGCGCCTTTCTTTATTTTACGGCATCTTTGTGGGCGGCATGTTTTATGCCTTTGCCGCGCCGCTTTCCATGCGCGTTTATGGCAACACGGACGCTGTGCGCTATTTGCAGCTGCTCGCCCCCCTGGTGCCGGTGATGTATATGGATATGAGCGTGGACGGGATGCTCAAAGGGCTGGATCAGCAAAAATATTCCATGCGTTATAATGTGATTGATTCCGGCATGTGTGTGGTTTTGGTGTGGCTGCTGCTGCCGCGCATGGCTATCAAGGGCTACATCCTTGTGCTGTTTCTCAGCGAGATCTATAATTTTTCCTTCAGCCTGCGCCGCCTGCTGCATGTGACAAATGCGCTGCGCCCCACGCTGTCCGCAGTGGCAAAGCCCCTGCTTTGCGTTGCCTGCGCCGCGCTGATCCCTCTGGGGATTGCCAAAAGCGCCGACCCGTTGCTGCTGGCGCAATCCACCCCCTGGCTGGCGGCGGCGCTGACGGGCGGCGGGCTGTTCTATTTTACCGCGCTCTATCTCATCGGCTCCATCCAGGCGAAGGATCTGCGTGCGCTGCGGCAGG
>JAISQZ010000070.1 GCA_031273905.1 Oscillospiraceae bacterium
GGGATAAATATTACCTGCTCATGGATCGTGACCCCACCTTTTCCATCCCGGAAGGCAGCACGATGATGGCGTTCACCGAGCAAATGTACGAGCAACCGGAGAAGCTCAAGCAGGAAGCGGAGCGACGGTTGCGGGATAATATTGCTTTTGCGGAGGGTCTGCAACGGCAGGGCGGTCTTTTGGATGGCTTTGCCCTGTGTTCGGATTACTGCTTCAATGTCAATCCGTTTTTCAGCCGGGATATGTTTGCGGAATTTATCTCGCCTTATCTATCCCGCGCCATTGCGGCATACCACAGCATGGGCTACACGGTCATCAAGCACACGGACGGGAACATCATGCCGATCATCGATATGCTTGTGGAATGCGGTCCGGACGCGCTGCATTCCCTTGACCCGCAGGGCGGCGTTGATCTTGCGCGGGTCAGCAGGGAATACGGCGACAGGGTGGCGCTCATCGGGAATGTGAACTGCGGTCTGCTGCAAACCGGGACGGAAGAGGCCTGCGCCGCGGATGTGCGCCGTGCGCTGCGGGAGGGGATGCGGCGCGGCAGCGGCTATGTGTTTTCCACCTCCAACTGCGCCTATACCGGTCTTGCGCTGGAACGCTACGAGCTGATGAACCGCATCTGGTTTGAGGAGGGCATATACGCCGGAGAGGAGAAAGCGGATGAACAATAGGGAACGGGCGCTTGCGGTGCTGCGCTTTCAGGCGTATGACCGCCTGCCGATTGTGCATTTTGGCTTTTGGAACGAAACGCTGATCAAATGGCACGAGCAAGGGCATCTGACCCGCGACGAAGCCTACAAATGGGGGGATTCCAATGCCTATGACGACAGTATCAGCCAAAAGCTGGGCTTTGATTTCAACTGGTCGCCCATGTTCGGCGCGAACACCTCCCTCAGCCCGGCGTTTGTGCCAAAGGTGATCCGGGAATTGGGCGGCGGGACGCGGCACGTCCGCAACGAGGAGGGCGTCATTGTCCTTCAGAACGACGCGGCCATATCCATTCCGGCGGAAATCGAGCATCTTCTGGTGGATCGCAAATCGTGGGAGGAGCTTTACGCGCCCAAGCTGCGGTATCACCCCGGCCGCGTGGATCGCAAACACCTTGCGCGGGAAAAGGGCGCCGCGCATGACCGCCCGTATGGTCTGCATGTGGGCAGCTTATACGGGAACATCCGCAATTGGCTGGGCGTTGTCGGTTCAAGTTATTTGCTTTGCGACGATGAGGAGCTGTATACTGAAATCATCGATACGGTGGGGGAACTGACGTACCGTGTGACGCAGGAGGTGCTTGATTGCGCCGCGCCGCGCTCCCCGGGGGGTCTGGTATTTGACTACGCGCATTTTTGGGAGGATATCTGCTTCAAAAACGGTCCGCTGATCAGCCCCTCTGTGTTCCGCGAAAAGGTGGGTCCGCACTATAAGCGCATCACGGAGCTGCTGCGCGCGCACGGGATCGACATCGTTTCACTGGACTGCGACGGCTGCATTGACGCGCTGCTGCCGGTTTGGCTGGAAAACGGCGTAAACACGATGTTCCCCATTGAGGTGGGCACCTGGGGCGCGAGCATTGCGCCCTGGCGCGAACGCTATGGCAGGCGGGTGCTGGGGGTTGGCGGCATGAACAAGACCGTGTTTTCCCGTGATTTTGCGGCGGTGGACGCGGAGGTGGAACGGCTCAAGGCTCTGGTTGCCCTGGGCGGCTATATCCCCTGCCCGGATCACCGCATTGCGCCCGACGCGAAATGGGAAAACGTGGTTTATTACACAAAACGCCTGCGCGAAGCCGTCGCGTGAAGCCGGTGCAACACCGCTGTTGCTTTGCAAAAAAAAAGGGGGGGCGTTATGTTCTTTAACCCCCCCCCTTTTTTTGCCTGTGTTAAAAGGCCATTATGACCCCTTTTTCATCGGCGTAAACCGAACTTAAGCCCCCGGTGGGAAATATCAAAATTTCCTTGAACTGATGGCGTTTTCTGATTGCGTCCGCCAACGTTGCAGCCAAATCGGCGTTGTTGCAGTGCGTAATCACAAGGCTTTCGTTTTCGGTGTTTTTGCCGCTTGCCGCAATGGTTCTCACAAGCTTATCCAGTATTTGCTTGCGTCCGCGCCCGTGCGAAAACAGGGCGATATTGCCTTCGCCATCCGAACCCATAATCGGCTTAATGCCAAGAACGGATATGAGTTTTCCGGTTACTTTGTTGAGCCTTCCGTTCTTCAGCAGGTTGTTGATGTTTTCCAGAACAAAATACGTTTTCATTTCTTTGATGAACGCCTCGACGGACGCAATAATTTTCGCCTTTTGAAAGCCCAGCTCAATCATTGCGTGGATTTTCAGCGCAACAAGCACTTCGCCCGCCGATGCGCTTAGTGAATCAAAGATGTGAACCTCCGCGCCGCTTTCTTCCTCCGCTAGGCGCTTGCCCAGCATTGCGCTGCTGTAAGAACCCGATAATTTGCTTGAAATCGTGATGCCGAAAGAGATCTGTCCGCCCTCAAACGCTTCCTTGTAAAGGTGTGGCGAAGGCAGCGCCGAACCGATTTTGCCCGTGCAGCGCTTCATCTCCTCCATAAATGACGGCAGATCCAACGTTTCGTCATCTCTAAAATCTTTCTCGCCAAGCGTCATGGTGAAGGGAATTGTTGTTGCGCCCCATTTCGCTTTCAGCTCCGGGCTGAGGTCGCAGCTGCTATCCGCCACAATTTTATGCTCCATGTGCAATCCTTCTTTCGGCAAATTATTTCTGCTTTTCCTGCTGTGATCAACTCCATGTCAGGGTGCCTGCGCAAAATCAGCCCAAAGGCAGGTGCGCTGCCTTGTGCAAACAAGCCCTGATAAGCATAGCGCATTGCGCGGGTGCAGTCAATGCGTTTTTGATATTTTACATCTCGTTCATTTTTGCGCGAGGAAGTCAAGACAGCCCCAAGGGCTGTCTTCGCATATTTTTCCAAGCCGCCGTCCATACTAAGGATTGAAAAATCTTTCTTTGGAAGGCGGTTGATCATATGAAGGCGGTTATTATGGCGGGCGGCGAGGGCAGCCGGCTGCGCCCGCTCACCTGCAACCTGCCCAAACCCCTGGCAAGGCTTTGCGGCAAACCGGTGCTGGAATATATCTTTGACCTGCTTATCCGGCACGGCTTCAGCGAGGCCACGCTGACGCTTGGTTACCTTGCGGATATGGTCAAGGAACAATACCGCCAAGGGGCATACCGCCAGTTGAACCTGCATTTTGTGACGGAAGAGCAGCCGCTGGGAACGGCGGGCGGCGTGGCGCTTGCCGCACGCGGCTGGGAAGAATCCTTTTTGGTGATCAGCGGCGACGCGATGTGTGACGTTGACCTTTCCCGCGTGAAGCACGCGCACGAAAGCGCGGGCGCTGCGGTGACGGTCGTTGCTACGGAGGTGGAGGATCCGCGCGAATACGGTCTGCTCCAAACGGACGAAACCGGACGCGTGCTGCGCTTCATCGAAAAACCGGCCTGGGGGCAGGCGACCACCAATCTGGCGAACACGGGGATTTATTTTGTCCGCCCGGATTGCCTGGAACTGATCCCGGAGGGCAGACCCTTCGATTTTGCGCAGGATCTTTTCCCCCTTCTGCTGGAACGCGGTGAAAAGATCGTCTGCTGCAAATCCGAAAATTATTGGTGCGACATCGGCGATCTGGGCGCTTATCTTCGCTGCCAGCGGGATATCCTGGAGCGCAGGGTGCAGTGCGCCCTCCCCGCCGCCGCCCGGGAAATGCCGGGGATTTTTCTGCGCGGCGCACTGCCGCAGGGGGAATATCAACTAATTCCGCCGGTTTATATCGGGGAAGAGGTGGAAATCGCCGCCGGTGCGGTGGTGGGACCGCATACCGTCCTGGACGACGGTTGCCTGGTGGGCGAGGGTGCCCGGCTGCGCGGCAGCCTCCTGCTGCAGAATGCCGCCGTCTCGGCGCAGGCCAGCCTGACCGGGGCAATCCTGTGCTCCGGCGCGGCGGCGCGGCGCGGCGCTTCCCTGTTTGAGGGCAGCGCGGTCGGTTCCGGCGCAATCATCGGCTCCGGCGCAAGCCTCCGCCCGGGGGTTGCCGTCTGGCCCCACAAGCAG
>JAISQZ010000024.1 GCA_031273905.1 Oscillospiraceae bacterium
CTTTGCCGAACGCGGGCGCTGTCTCATAATATCATGCTCCGATTTTTCCATCCCAAGCGCCAGCGCGGGAAAGCAATCGGTCACCAGATTGATCCAAAGCAGATGCACAGGCTTGAGGATCACCAGGTTGAGCAGCGAAGCGATAAAGATAGTGAGCACTTCGCTTAAATTGGAACCAAGCAAAAACTGGATCGCCTTGCGGATGTTGGTGTAAATCCGGCGCCCCTCGCCCACAGCGGAAACAATCGTGGCAAAATTATCATCCGCCAACACCATATCCGCCACATTCTTGGTCACGTCCGTGCCGGTGATGCCCATGCCCACACCGATATCCGCACTCTTGATGGAAGGCGCGTCATTAACGCCGTCGCCGGTCATGGCGGTCACCATGCCGCGCTTGCGCCAAGCGTTGACAATGCGCACCTTGTGTTCCGGCTGCACACGGGCGTAGACAGCGTAATCCTCCACGGTCTTTTCAAAGGTTTCGTCATCAATGGCGCTGAGCTGCGCACCGGTGATCGCCGCGTGCCCTTCCTCCAGAATGCCAAGCTCCGAAGCGATGGCAACCGCCGTATCGCGGTGGTCGCCGGTAATCATGATCGCGCGGATGCCGGCGCTCCGGCATTCCCGGATGGCATCCTTCACCTCCGGGCGCACGGGGTCAATCATACCAGCCAGCCCAACAAAAATCAACTGCCGCTCCAGCGCCTGCGATTCAAAGCTTTCCGGCTGCGCGGCATGGCTGCGTTTTGCCGCGGCAAGCACGCGCAGGGCTTTATCCGCCATACGCTTGTTTTCCTTCAGGATAATCTCCTTGTGCGCCGCCGTCAACTCCTCCACGCCCTGCGGGGTTGCGATGTGCGTACAGCATTTGAGCACCTCGTCCGGCGCCCCCTTTGTATATTGGATGTATGCCCCGCCGTCAGCGCTGTGTACGGTGGACATCATTTTGCGCATGGAATCAAAGGGCACCTCCCCCACGCGGGGCAACCCCGCCTTGAGATCATTTTTGTTGAGACCCAGCGTAGTGGCGTAATTGACCAGCGCCACTTCCGTCGGCTCACCAACAGCCCCGCCCTGCACGGAACACTCCGCATCCGAACAAAGCGCCATCGCCGTGGCAAGCGCGGCTTCATCCTCGCCGTAGTGATCCACCACTGTCATCTGGTTTTGCGTGAGGGTTCCGGTTTTATCTGAACAGATGATCTGCGCACAGCCCAGCGTCTCCACCGCCGTCAGCTTGCGGATGATCGCCTTCTTCTTGGACATATTGGTCACACCGATGGAAAGCACGATCGTTACCACTGCCGCCAAGCCCTCCGGAATCGCCGCCACCGCCAGACTGACCGCCACCATGAAGACCTCCAGCAGCTCAGAAAAACCGCCGAAGGAGCCGTGTGCGAAATAATTGCGCAGCGCATTGAAGCCGAAGATGAAGACACAGATGCCAAGCACCAGCCACGTCAGAATCCTGCTCAACTGGCTCAGCTTGATTTGCAGCGGGGTTTTGCCCTCCTCCGCCTTTTCAATGGCGTCTGCAATTTTGCCCATCTCCGTTTCCATTCCGGTAGCAACCACCACCGCCCTGCCGCGTCCATAAGCTACGGAAGAACCCATATAGACCATATTTTTGCGGTCGCCCAGGGCAACTTCGCCGTGCTGCCCGGGCAGCAGCTTTTCAATCCGCTTTGTTACCGGCACGGATTCCCCGGTGAGCGCCGCTTCCTCAATTTTCATGCTCGCGCATTCAAAGACGCGCGCGTCCGCCGGCACCGCGTCGCCCGCTTCCAGCAGGATCACATCGCCCTGCACCAGCTCTTCACTTTTGACCACCAGAACCTCTCCGCCGCGCAGGACGCGGGAGGTTGCGGCGGAAAGCTCCTGCAAGGCTTCAATCGCCGCTTCCGCCTTGCTTTCCTGATAGACGCCAAGCAAGGCGTTGATCAGTACCACGGCAAGGATGATAATCACGTCGGTGGGGAATTCCTTTTCCATCACCGCAAGCAGACCGGAAATTGCCGCGGCCGCAAGGAGAATCAAAATCATTGGATCCGCCATCTGCCGCAAAAACCGCTTGATCACGGGATCCTTCTTTGCCTGCCGCAGCTTATTTTTCCCGTTTTTCTCCAGGCGTGCGGCGGCCTCGCTTGCCGTTAAGCCTTCAAAGGAGCTGCCGACCCTCCCGAAGACCTCCGCAGCCGCTTCCAGATAATAGCGCATGACGTTTCCTTCCTTCCTAAAAGCCCATAAAATAAAGACCTCTTGGCAGAGTAGCCCCCGCCAAAAGGTCTTGCTTCCCAATTCGAACAGCCGCCGGCTGGAATGAGCTTGCTGCCAGCCGATTTTGCGGCGGATGTTGACAGCAAGATGCGCACGAAGCGCTAAGCTACTCCCCTTTTTACCACCCGTCCACAATAAAACGGACAGGCTGCTGGAAGTAGTATATCCTGAATTGCGGAAAAAGTCAATCATTTGTTTCCGCCGGAGCAAATTCCCCATTGATTCGCCGCACCGCAAGCTGTTCGCATTGGATATCGACATCATTCATCGGATTACTCTCCCAATTTTTCGCGAACCTCTCTGTTTAGCTTCTCTCGCCAGTCCTCTGTGTATGTTCTTGCGCTGCGAAGCAGCTCGTCACAGAATGCGGCAACGTCCGCGCCGGTGACCTCTAACGCTCGCTTGCCGTCTGCCGCGCCCAGTTCAAACAGCTCTATCAGGTCGTAATGCACTTTCATCATATCGAAGCCGTCTCCAGACGCGAACATCCACATATGACTTTGAATTTTCTTAAAGATATACCGATAGTCCTCCGGCAAAGCCTCCACCCTTGCCATATGGCGCTTGTATTCGCGCTTGCTTTCAACCATTTTCTTGATATTGAAGTAATTGTCGAAAAAATCAGTCATTTGATTTCCCCTCCTTTATTTTGTTCAGTTTTGACGCAACGAAGTCCCATCTTTCCCAAAACAGCCGCAATTCCTCGCGCCCCGCATCGTTCAGTGTAAAAAACTTGCGCGGCGGACCCATATCGGACGGCTTCTTTGTAATATCCACCAGTCCGCTCTTTTCAAACCGCAAAAGTATCGTATAGACCGTTCCATCCGCCACGTCTGTGAAACCGAGCGTATTGAGTCTGCGCGTAATTTCGTAGCCATAGGTCTGCTCGCGGCTGATGATTTCAAGAACGCAGCCCTCTAATACGCCCTTTAGCATCTCGGTCAAGTTTTCCAAGCGTCCACCTCCAAACAGCTATTTCGCGTGACTTGTTATTGGTATCACTTACTACCGATATATAATATCACGTAGTAGCTGGCATGTCAATAGGGAAAACAAAAAAATTTCAGCCCACCAGCCGCGCC
>JAISQZ010000120.1 GCA_031273905.1 Oscillospiraceae bacterium
CCGGGTTTGCCGGTAGGTTTTAAGCCAAGGCCCGGCGGCAAGCGGCAAAGAGCTGAAGCTCTGTGAACGGCATCAAAAGCCCGGCGGCAAGACCGCAAAAAAGGAGAAACCATGTCAGAAATCCGTGATATCAGCCTTGCCCCTTCCGGGCTGCAAAAAATCGAGTGGGCGCGGCGCAATATGCCGTTGCTTGACGGTCTGGAAGAAGATTTCAAGCGCTCCAGACCCTTTGAGGGCTTGACGGTCGCGCTTTCCGTGCACCTGGAAGCAAAAACCGCCCGCCTTTGCCAGGTGCTGGCGGCAGGCGGGGCGCGTATGCGCATCACCGGCAGCAACCCGCTTTCCACACAGGATGACGTTGCCGCGGCGCTTGCGGCGCAGGGGCTGGAGGTCTTTGCCCTGCACGGCGTTTCGGAGGAAGGCTACGCGCAGCACATCCGGCTGGTGCTGGAAACCGCACCGCAGATCATCATTGACGACGGAGGAGACCTGGTAACGGCATTGCACAACGAATACCCGCAGCTGCTAGGTCAGGTGATCGGCGGCTGCGAGGAAACCACCACGGGCATCCTGCGCCTGAGGGCGATGGACCGCGCGGGCAAGCTGCGCTTCCCTATGATCCGCGTCAACGATGCCGATTGCAAGCACCTCTTCGATAATCGCTACGGCACCGGGCAATCGGTGTTCGACGGCATTAATCGCACCAGCAATTTGATCGTCGCGGGCAAAACCGTGGTGGTGGCAGGCTACGGCTGGTGCGGCAAGGGGGTTGCGATGCGCGCGAAGGGCATGGGTGCGCAGGTGATTGTGACGGAGATTGATCCTGTCAAGGGCATTGAAGCGGCAATGGACGGTTTTTCCGTCATGCCGATGTGCAAAGCCGCAGGGCTGGGCGACTTATTCATCACCGTCACCGGCTGCCGGGATGTGATTACGGCGGAGCATTTTCCTTTTATGAAGGATAACGCCTTGCTCGCCAACGCCGGGCATTTTGATGTGGAAATCGACGTGCGGGGGCTGAAGGCGCTTGCGGTTGAAGTAAAGGAACAGCGCACAAACATCATGGGCTACCGCCTGCCAAACGGCAAATGGCTGCATCTGCTTGCCGAAGGGCGGCTGGTCAACTTGGCGGCGGGAGACGGTCATCCGGCAGAGATCATGGATATGAGCTTCGCCCTCCAGGCGCTCAGCGCAAAATGGCTCAGCGAACACCGGAACGACCCCTTCCCGCAGAAGCTGCTGCCGACACCGCCGGAAATTGACCGGGCGGTTGCCGCAAAAAAACTGGGATTTTTGGGCTGCGCGGTGGATAGACTCACCGCGGCGCAGCAAAACTATTTGGGAATTGGTGACGGCGCATGAAAAAACGAATTCTCCTTGCCCCTTCCATCCTTTCAAGCGATTTTGCCCGGCTTGGGGAGGAAGCGCGGCGCGTGGAACAAGGCGGCGCGGATTGGCTGCACCTGGATGTGATGGATGGCATCTTTGTGCCAAACCTCACCTTCGGCGCAGCGGTAATCGCTGCCCTCCGCCCGCATACCGCCCTGTTTTTCGATGTGCATCTGATGATCACCCAGCCGGAGCGCTATCTTGACGATTTCATCCGCGCCGGCGCGGATCTGCTCACACTGCATCTGGAGGCCTGCGGCGAAGCAGGGCTGCCCGAAGCGCTTAAAACCATCCGTGCGGCGGGCAAAAAAACGGGTCTGAGCATCAAACCGGGAACCCCGGCCGAAGGGCTGTTTTCATATTTGGAGCAAATTGACCTCGCGCTGGTCATGACGGTGGAGCCGGGTTTTGGCGGGCAGCGCTTCCTGCCGGAAACACTGCCGAAAATCAAAGCCCTGCGGGAGGAGATTTCCCGCAGGGGTCTGGATGTGATTTTGCAGGCGGACGGCGGCATCAACGAAGAGACCATTGCCGGCGCCGCTCGCGCCGGCGCCGATTGCTTTGTGGCGGGAAGCGCGGTATTCGGGGCAAGTGATCCCGCCCAAGCAATCGCCCGGCTGCGCCAAAGGGCTGATCCTATCCCGCAATAACAATATAGCATCAGCCGCCGAAGGAGACATAGACGCTGCCCGGGCACAGCCGCCGGATTCCCGTTTGTTCTCCCGCTTCAATATGCGTGCGCCGCCCCAGGCGCGCAAAGGCGTTTTCGCCGCCAAAGGGCTGCCAATGCTCCCTGGTCTGGCAGGCGGCAATGCCTTCCTCACCGCACAGGCTGCCATATTCCGAAAAGAAGCGCTGCACCTTGTTCATCTCCTGCGCGGGGCAAAGCAGCAGACGGTATTTTCCGCCGCTGCGATATAGCTCGCTTTGCGCAATGAGCTGTTCGGCTTCATCCGGAAAGCTGCGCGCATAGGCGCCCGCGCAATCAAGCAGCGCGTCAAGGGCTGGGAATTCATAGGCGGCGGCAAGCTGTTCCCGTTTGCGCAAGGTTCGCCGCGGCGGAGCGCCGCTGCTGAAAGGCTCCGCGCAGCCGCCGTGCAGGGTGAAAAACAGAATGCAGCCGCCGGTCGGGCGCGGCATGGCGTCGATCAGCATCTGCCCGGAGGGATCAACGTCGCAGCCGGTGGTTTCGCGCACACGGTCGAGGATGACCCAAATCACCCGCCGCGTTTCGACGCTGGCATAATCAAGGGCGTCGTAAGTGATATCCAAGGCGGAAAGATCCTCCGCGCTGAGTTCCACGATGATCTTCCTGCGCGTAATCGCTTCGATTCGCATCCGCTTCTCCGTCCTTCCGTTGCGAAACGGTCTGCACCGTTCCGCTGATTAAAAATAACATCCCTGCTACTATCATATCGACCGGACGGGCAGTTGGCAATACTGAAATGTTGGAAAAAGCACAAGAATTCTCCAAGAATGAGAGGTGACGCAACATGCCGGACACCGTGCCGCCGCTGCGGCAGACCGTTTTAAGCGACCGGGAGGTTACACAGTGGAACGTCGGTTCCCTGCTGCTGACACTGCCGCTGCTGCTGCTTGGGTTTTACTATTACGGCGGGCAGGCGCTGCGGCTGGCGGTGATTGCCGCCGCCGCCGCCGTGCTGATTGAGCTTGCCGCAGGGCGCGTCCTGCTGCGCCGCAACACGCTGCGCGACTGGAACGCCGTGGTGATCGGGCTTTGGATCGCCTGTATGCTCCCTGCGCAAATTTCGCCCCTTTATGCCGTGGCGGGCACCGCCTTCGCGATCCTGGTGGTCAAGCTGCCTTTCGGCGGAACGCAGAACGCGCCTTTTGTTCCTGCGGCGGCAGGTTTCGCGTTTTTGAGCGTATGCTTTCCCGAAGCGGTCTTCCGCTTCCAAAGCTCCGATATCATCGCCCCGGTGGATGAACGCTCCCTGGCGTCCTATCTGCTGGAGGGCGGTTCCCTGTTCAACGACCGCCAACTCGCCCCCATCCTTCTCGGGCAAACGGTGGGGCCGATGGGCACCGGCGGTATCTTGGTAATTGCTGCGGTGCTGGCCGCAACGCTGCTGATTCGGCAGCGCCGCAGCGCTGCGCTTGCCAGCCTCGGCTTTGTGGCAACGGTCGCGGCGCTGGCGCTGCTGTTCCCCCGCAGCTTCGGCAGCCGCTGGGGTGCGCTTGGGATGGAGCTTTCCTCCGGCTGCTTGCTTTTTGCGGCGGTCTATCTGCTGCCTGATCCCGCACAGCTGCCAAGGCGCTGGTATACCCGCTTGGGCTACGGCGTGTTGGCAGGCGTATTTTGTGTGCTGCTGCGTCACTTGGGTAGTTATGAGGAAAACGTCTGCTTTGCCATTTTGCTGGCAAACGCCACAACGCCCCTGCTCATCCGCATCCAGGATGAAATCCATCACCTGCGCAGCATCCGGGCGGAAAAAG